>QNFD01000247.1 GCA_003645435.1 Gammaproteobacteria bacterium
CACCGGTATCTGGTCGTACCAATGATAAGCATAAAACGAGCCTATCGTCAGGATTAAAACAGGTACAAGACTTTTAAGCATTTTCATGCTGAGGCTTTATCCATGGCCCAGGGCAAAATGTTTAATTGCATAGTTTATCGGTGGAGTTATCTAAGGCTTTATTATCCACCTTTCCGAGGATAAGTGAATCGACAATAAGAGCGTGAAAAATCGGCTTTTTTTGTTGATCTTGATACGTGCGTGAATGCAGGGGCTGGAACGTGATATTCTGCTATTTCATCTACACAAGGGGTAGCAATCTATGAAAAATACATTTTTTGCGGTAGTACTCGGCGTCTGTACACTCACAGCTGCGCTGGTGGCGAATGCCGATGAAAGGCCAATGGGGTTTTTTGTCACCAGCGTGGGAATGGGAAATGGCGCTGATCTGGGTGGCCTGGAAGGTGCGGATGCCCATTGTAAAAAACTCGCTGCCGCCGTCGGTGCAGGCGATCGCGACTGGCGAGCCTACCTGAGTACGGAAGAACCAAAGAAGCGGGGTGTATTCGCGCGGGCGAGAATTGGCAATGGTCCCTGGTATAACGCCCGCGGTATCCTGATCGCTACCAACCCAACCGACCTGCATCTTTACAACAAAACCATCACGCTCGAAACCGCGCTGGACGAGTCCGGTAATCCAATCAAGGGTCGCTACGACAAGCCTAACGAGCACGATATTCTAACCGGCTCGCAGGACGACGGCACGCCTTACTTCCCGGACGACAGGGATCACACCTGCAGTAACTGGACCAGCCGCGGTGAGGGCAGCGCACAGGTCGGCCATCACGATCGACATGGCGGCGGCAACCCTTCCTGGAGTTCAGCGCATGCTAGTCGCGGCTGTAGCCAGGCAGGTCTGGCGAGTACGGGTGGTGCTGGTAAGTTTTACTGTTTTGCCGCGGACTGAACCCTGACAACCCAAATCCGGATGTGCCACTGAGTCGTGGTGGCACATCCAGTTGCGGGTTAGCCCGCAGGTTTGGAATCGTCCAGTGCTGTTTGCAGCACGTGCTCCTGTTCGTACAGTCGCACCTGCTCCCTGGCAAGCTTGAGGCGCTGCCTTACCTCCTGGGGAATTGCATCTGTTTGCAGGTAACCGAAGTTTAGATGTGTGAAGGCCTCTACTAATTGCCGTGCCGCTTCTGCTTCGGCTTGCCAGTAGTCGTAGAATTTCTCCAGTTTGCCGGTCGACATATCTGCGAGAGCAAGGATATCCTGAAGCCTGGCGCTATCAGTCGTGACGAGATCGGGAGCATCGTCGATGATTGCTCTCACCTTCATATTACTCATTTCAATTTACCTCAATTGGATTGTTTGCATTTAGAGCAGGGCGTCAATTTCCAGCAGAATATTTCAGGGCAGTGCCTTTTATCGCTGTGCCTGCCCGAGTAAGCTAGAATCGCTTTTAGCATGCGGTGGCCAGATGTTTCCTGAATACCAGGCGGCACGGGGCCTTACTCCTCCGGTGGGCGGAACCGAGTAGTCGAAATCACGAGGCATTTTCAACGACCCGTCAAGCAGGCCTCCAAAATCAATCAGGGTTAACTCGGCGAAAGTCGCTGCTTGCATGGCTTCGCCCCGATACTTCATTTCTTTTCGTAGAATGCGGTTTTTGTTCATAGCGTAAGCCCATTTAGACGGGTTTAGCTCGATCAGCAGTACAACTTCGGTGGGTAATGTATTGACGAATTTGGCGTCACTGATAGTATTTTTCATGATTACCTCGTGTCACTGGTTAAATGTAACGAAATTGGATACTACAAATAAAAAAACCACCTGGATATGCGATTTATACGATTGGCGCGGTAAGATAAGGTAAAGGCATATAAAGCCTGTTCACGGCCGGTTTCCGGCCTCATAGACCAGGTTTTTGAATCACTCGAGAGGGTTAATTTGAATATGATGATGTTTGCCCGGTATATTTATTTGGTGCTTAGTGTTTTGGTTGTTGGCTGTGCATCAACGCCTGAAATTATCCCTGACGGGGCCGACCAGGACAGGGTTCTTCTGGATCCGTCGAAAGGTCTTGATGATAGCTGGGAACACCAGGAGTTGGGGAGAGGGGCGACCACTTACGTACCAACCAGGGCTCATCTGGGGGCCACGATAACAGCCACCGGCCACCATTCCGCCTCGATACTTTATAAGGTGTTTGATGGAATTGATTTGTCCTGCGGTACGTTGCAATGGGACTGGTATGTAGCGGAATTGCAGGAAACTTCCAATCTTCGAGTAAAAGGTATGGATGATGTGGGGGCATCGATCATGGTGTCATTCGGGGATCCCGGGGTTTTCAGGGATAAGCGGGTACCGATTTTGAAATATGTCTGGGCAAACGAAACCCATGTTGAAAATGATATTATCGTCGGCCCGTATCAAACCAGGTATGTTCGTACCATCATCGTGCGAACCGGTACGGTTGCCAAGGTTGGCCTGGTGCGGGAAAGGCGGAACCTGGTAAGCGATTTTAACAATGCTTTCGGCAGGCCGCCCGACGGCAAGATATACGCGATTGGCCTGTTCACCGATAACGATGACACCAGGGAGCCAGTCACCGCCCACTATGGCCCGGTTGTTCTAATCTGTGATGGTAATAATAGTTGATCTATTTTTACAGCGCTTACCTGGCCGATTCTGTAAATCCATAATGCCCTCATATTGTCACTATGCGAGGCACCTTTAACGAGAACAAAATAAAATGAATCCTGATGATACTCGAGAACTGTTAGCCAACGCGGCGCGCCGCTCAGCGCATTACCTGGAAGGACTTGAGGATAGAGGCGTTGCCCCCAAAGCTGTGTTTGTAGACCGATTGATAGCGGCACTCGATACACCCCTGGCGGATGCGCCGACCGCTGCCGGGGAAATTCTCTCATTTATTGACGAATATGGATCAGCTGCCACTGTCGCCAGTGCGGGCGGCAGGTATTTCGGTTTCGTCACCGGAGGCGCCTTGCCTGCCACGCTTGCCGCCCAGTATCTGGCCGCGGCCTGGGACCAAAATAGTTTTAGTTACCTGAGCTCTCCAGCGATAGCTGCATTTGAGGATGCGGTCCTGCGTCTCGTGAAACAGGTGATGGAGCTTCCGCATGAAGCAGCCGGAGCTATTGTCACCGGCGGCACCATGGCGAACTTTACCTGTCTGGCGGCGGCACGGAACTGGGTGTTAAATCAAGTCGATTGGGATGTAGGCAGGCAGGGTCTGTTCGGTGCACCGCCGGTGACGGTGATACTCGGCGAAGAAGCCCACGCGTCTATTTATAAGGTCCTCTCCATGCTGGGGCTGGGGCGCGAGCGCGTGATCACCGTGCCGGTCGACAAGCAGGGACGAATTCGAGCAGACGCATTACCGGTTATCGAGGGCCCAACCATAGTTTGCATACAGGCGGGAAATGTTAATTCTGGAGCATTTGACCCCGCCGCTAAGATCATCGAATGGGCACATGATGCAAACGCCTGGGTTCATGTGGACGGTGCATTCGGACTCTGGGCACTGGCGTCACCCGATCACGCATCCCTTGCCAGGGACTTCACCGCGGCTGACTCATGGGCAACGGATGCGCATAAATGGTTAAACGTACCCTACGATTCCGCGATTGCTTTTACACGCAATCAGCAGGCGCTAAAACAGGCAATGTCGGTTAGCAGTTCCTATCTTCTGCCTACCGAAAATCGTGACGCGATCGATTATACGCCCGAAAATTCACGTCGGGGGCGCGCGCTGGAAATCTGGGCAGCACTCAACTCACTCGGTCGTTCCGGTCTGGCTGACCTGGTGAATCGCAACTGTCGTCAGGCCAGGGACATGGCCGACAGCTTGCGGGAGGCCGGTGTTGAAATACTGAACGATGTGGTTTTAAATCAGGTCGTGGTTAGTTTCGGTGACGATGAAAGAACCAGGCAGGTAATCGCTACTATTCAGGACGCCGGAGTATGCTGGTGTGGTGGCACCACCTGGCAGGGTCGCGCTGCGATGCGCATCAGTCTGAGCTCCTGGGCAACCACTGACAATGATATAATCCGTTCTCTCGACTCCATTCTTGATGCACATTTGCAGACCTGATATTCAATGGTGTGTGAGCGGGAAGTTTGACTATTGCGCATCATTTTGCGCATACTCCTGGTGAATAAAACCACAGCCTGTCGGAGTCAGCTCATATGAGTGCCTTTCTTATTGTCGATACCGAAATCAAAAATCCTGACAAGTACGAAGAATATAAAAAACTCGCCAAACCAATCGCTGAAAAATATGGCGGCAGCTATCGTGCTCGCGGGGGCGAAATGGATGTTCGAGAAACCGATCTGTGGACGCCAACGCGAATAGTTATCATCGAATTTCCGGATATGGACAGCGCCAGGGCATTCGTGGATTCAGACGAGTATGCACCGGTAAAACCCCTGCGCCGCGATAACGCGAGCTGTACCCTGCTCATAGTCGATGGTACTTAGCCCGAACATTTCATAAACATGCTCGCGCCCTTGCTTGTTCTTTGATTCCACAGGGAATTATCCTCAATCGACCGGATCAATAAGTCCGATGCTCAATCGGATAATCCCCTGTGAAACCAAAGCTCTGCGCAATCAACGCGGCAGTTTATGAACTGTCCGGGCTAGCAGTCTTGAGATCCAGTTACAGGTTGCTACGCTCCAGTAGTTTCGGACCCCGTTCATCGATGATTTGCTGTGCCTTGGATATCGAATGATCGATCGCAGTCTGCCTGTCGCTATTGGTATCAGCGCGAATAAACTGCACTCGTTTGATTTCGCCATCGAGCTCACCGCTG
>QNFD01000248.1 GCA_003645435.1 Gammaproteobacteria bacterium
ATCGGCCTTTAACGCTGAGATTGAAGAATTGAAAGGAGATATTTATACCAGTCAGGGTAATCGAAGCGAGGCTGTTAGCGCTTATCGAAAAGCCCAGGGCGGGGAGCCGGCGCCGGCGAATAGAGAATTTATTCAACAAAAAATTGACGACCTCGGGGCTGCCGGATAAGTCATGCTAAATCGGGTACTGATACTGGTAATCATTGGAACTTCGCTGTTACAGCTAGCCTGTAGCAGCAAAGATAATAGTGAACCGCCGGCACCCCTGACCAAAATAGAGCAACCAATACCGCTGTATATGAAATGGAAAGTAGAAACCGGAGCCGGCATCGATGCTACATCATATAATATGCGGCCGTTGCTGGATCAGGATACTATTTACAGCATTGATACCGAAGGTAAGGTGAGTAGTATCAATGCCGAAAATGGACGCCTAAACTGGATTTCTTTTACGCATTTGGCGTCTATTACCGGGCTTTCTGGTGCCGGGGGCGTCATCATAGCCAGTTCAAAAAATGGTGATTTAAACGCCTACGATATTGAAGACAAAAACCTGAAGTTAAGGTGGTCGATAAAATTAAGGGGTGAGGTTCGCGCGGTTCCGGTAGTCTCCGGGCAACAGGTATTTGTACGCACAGTGGATGGTAAACTATCGGCCCTTTCGTTGTTGGACGGCAGTATTCAGTGGACGGTCTCTCGCCGGGTGCCGGCGTTATCATTGACTGGCAATAGTCAGCCCCTGGTGCAAGGTGAACTCGTCATCGCTGGATTTGATGATGGCAAGATATCCGCTTTCAATCGTGAAAATGGACAAACCGTGTGGCAAACCACCGTTAGTAATCCTAGCGGACGTACAGAAATTGAACGGCTGGTAGACCTTGATGGCCAGTTTATCCTCAGGGATGGGGTCATATATATAAGTTCGTATCAGGGCAGGCTGGCAGCAATTCAGGTGACAGATGGCAATGTTTTATGGTCGCGCGAGTTTTCCAGCTACCAGTCTATCGACGCCGATGACGAGGCCCTGTATCTCAGTAGTGACGATAGTCATATCTGGTCCATCGACCGTAGAACAGGCAGTGCATTTTGGAAACAGGAAGTGCTGCATGCACGCAAGATTACCGCGCCGCTAATCGTCGGTGACAAGTTAGTGGTTGCCGACTTCGAAGGTTACCTGCACCTGTTCGACAAATCGGAAGGTTCTTTGCTGGGTCGGGTTCGCCCCACTCAAAATCGTCATATTGCGAAGCCGCTGATATGGCAGGACAGCGTTATTGTTATCGATAGTGATGGTGTATTGACCAACGTTCGCATGGATGATCGAAAATTTAAAACCTATGCCAGGTCACAGGCTAACGATCCTGATATTTCGCGAAAATAATATGAGCAAAGGATATCGATAGTGATCCCAGTAGTGGCATTGATTGGCCGTCCCAATGTTGGAAAATCGACCCTGTTTAACGTTTTAACTCGAAGTCGGGATGCGATTGTTGCAAACGAACCAGGATTAACGCGCGATCGTCAGTATGGGATTGGCATGCGCGGGCCCAGGAAATTCATCGTTGTCGATACCGGTGGCTTAAGCGGTGAGAAACAGGACCTGGACGATTTAATGGCCCGCCAAACCCTGTTAGCGCTCGAGGAAGCCGATGAAGTCCTGCTCATGGTTGATGCCCAGGACGGTATCACCAGTGGTGACGAGATGATCGCTGAACTGGTGCGCAAATCTGGAAAATCAACCTGTATCGTGATCAATAAAGTCGACGGTATCGATCCGCACAGGGCCCAGGCGGACTTTTATGCGTTAGGCTTCCCCCGTATCCAGTTGATTTCTTCCGCGCATCGAAAAGGCATTAATCCAATGCTCGATTTGATTCTGGGGAAGTATCCAGAGCAACAGCCGCAACAGGATAAAGCTGAAGGACCTTCGATCGCCGTCATCGGTCGCCCCAATGTTGGCAAATCGACACTGATTAACCGCTTAGCGGGTGAAGAAAGGGTGGTTACCTTCGATCAGCCCGGCACCACCAGGGATACTATTTCTGTGCCCTTCGAACGGCGTGGAAAACATTACACCCTGATCGACACGGCGGGCGTTCGCAAGCGCGGTAAGGTGCATGAAGTTGTCGAAAAATTCAGTGCAATAAAAGCCCTGGAGGCTATCGAAAAAGCCAACGTTGTTGTTCTCGTAATCGATGCGCGTGATGGATTAACCGATCAGGACCTGACCCTGTTAGGGTTTGCTATGAATAGCGGGCGGGCACTGGTTATAGCGGTAAACAAGTGGGATGGGCTGGAGCCTGAACAGCGCGATTATAATAAAAAAACCCTGATACGCAGGCTATCTTTCGCGTCGTTTGCGGCCCGGCACTTTATTTCAGCATTGCATGGCACCGGGGTCGGGGAGATGATGACTTCAATAGATCAGGCCTACGCGTCGGCTTTCAGGGACATCAATACCCGCCATTTGACCGATCTGCTTGAAGAGGCTGTATTCAAGCATAACCCACCGCTACATAACGGGCGCAGAATTAAATTACGCTATGCGCATCAGGGCGGCAGAAATCCGCCCGTAATCGTTATTCACGGAAGTCAGACAGAACATCTACCCAGTGCCTATCAACGTTACCTGGTTAGTTTCTTTATCACCCGGCTTAATTTGAAGGGCACGCCAATACGCATTGAATTGAAGTCGGGTCAAAATCCGTATGCGGATAAGCGCAGAAAACCAGCTAGCCACCAGCACAAAAATCGGTCACCCGTAAAAAAGCAGGCCAGGAAAAAGCACTAAATTATCTTCGGTATTCCCAACAAAAGCCTGATTTTGTTAGATAGCGGGTCTGGATTGATCAATAATCGGTCGCTAATAGCCTTATTATTTACCGAATAACGGTTCAATCAGGGCAAATAAAATGGATTTATTACAGATACCACCTAGAATTTAGGCTGTGGATTTACAAAGAATACTAATTGCAAACGTAAAGGGCGGCTGTGGTAAAACCACTATCGCCACCAATATTGCCTCACACTATGCCAGTCAAAATTTAAATGTGCGCCTGTTTGATCATGACAGGCAGGGATCATCGTTAGCCTGGATTGATCGTCGTTCGCAGACGGAGAATTTGATTCATGGTGTCGATGCCTCAAAAAATTCTGATCATCGTTTGACCCGGTCCTGGCAATTACGTGTCCCGCCGGAGACCGACGTTGCGGTAATAGATACACCGGCCGGAATAGAGATGCTGGAACTGGTTGCATTGTTTCAAACTAATGATTCGGTACTAATTCCTGTATTGCCCTCGCCAATTGATATTCATGCCACTGCCAAGTTCATCGAGGATTTGCTGACCACCTGCAGGACACGGAATAAAGTAATTCGTGTTGCTGTAATTGCTAACCGGGTTCGTAAAAACACCGTTATGTATCACTCCCTGGAACGGTTTCTATTTAGCCTTAATACTCCCTTCATCTCCAGCCTTCGCGATACCCAGCTATATACCAAAGCGGTAGAACTGGGCATTGGTGTCCAGGAAATTAGTTCGCACCGAATTAAAATTGACAGGGATCAATGGGCACCGGTTATTCGTTGGCTGGATAGCCCAGTGGCTCGTGAATCCGCCAGAATAACGCCGCTATTTAACCAGTCGGAGAGTCTAACCAACTGTCGGCCAGGTCCCGCATTATTTAGTTCTCGTAAAGTCTAAAAAACATTTTTCAGGCACATCAAAACTGATGTCGCTGTGTTATTATCGGCGCACCTTCTTTAGACGTCTAATACCTATGAAAATGTTACGTTTAACTACCCTCGCGCTCATTTTTTGCGGTTTATCGAGTCAGCTTCATGCTAATGATGTGGAACTTGCGCTGAGTAAAGATACTGCCCAGTTTACGTTTCGATCAGACTCCAGCATGATTGGCTGGGGTGGAGCAGACCTGGCTTTCTCTTTGTTTTATAACGATGACAACGATGTTCTGGGCCAGGTTGGCCTGATGCAATTACGACCACCTTCAGAACAAAATCCAGTTAGCCTGGGAGTAGGTGCAAAATTTTACGTGGGATCCCTGGATAATCCGAGCTCAAATATCTTAGCCCTGGCGATAAGCGGCGAAGTTCGATATACCTTCCCCGGCCAAATGCCGATGGCAATTTATCTTAATGGAAACTGGGCTCCAGACATCACCAGTTTTTCCGATACCAAGGAGGTTTTGGACTTTAACCTCGGTTATCAAATCGAGGTTTTACCTCAGACAACCGCGTTTATCGGATACAGGAGATTAGAAGTTGATACCAAACAACAAAATGACGTTCGGCTCGACGATGATCAGATACATATAGGCGTGCGGTTTACGTTTTAGTGCATTGTTCAGTTAGCCTGCTCCCTGGTCTGACTGGAAGCTGAAGATAGCATTGCGGATGGATAGAGAGTATCCGGTAGATTCAGAGCTGGAACAGGGTTACAACCTAAGCCTGTCGCGGCCTGATTTCCAGGCCCTTCTAGAAGAATGGATAAGACGCAGTGAAGAATTCCGAACTCATGCCGACTCGCGGCTCGATTGCGCTTATGGTCAAGGCCCGAGAGACAGAATAGACCTGTTTCGCTGTGGCAACAGCAATGCTCCGCTGCTGGTTTTTATTCATGGCGGCTACTGGCAGCGAGGTGATAAAAACTGGTTCAGTTTTATTGCCGACGCCTTCGTCAGGTCTGGTGTCGATGTAGCTCTGATTGGTTACCAACTCTGCCCGCATACCAACATGAGTTCGATTGTGAGCCAGATTCGCAAGGCAATGGTCTGGTTGTGGAGAAATGCGA
>QNFD01000249.1 GCA_003645435.1 Gammaproteobacteria bacterium
AGTTTGGGTAAGGTCTGGACTCTTCTATTCTCGCGTATGTAGAGTGATGAATCATGACAGGCAGTGCATTTATCAGCGTGCAGCTCACTGCCATTATCGATGTCAGCGGCATTAGCCGATGCTGTAATAATTATGGTCGATACAAATAAGATAAGAAATTTCACAAGCTTCTCCATATTGACTACCGGCTAAATACGCAATCCCGGCTAGCAGTCGATGGGACGGACGATATGGTCCGCGGGATTAGTACCGCGAGTAATACTGTACACACATTCCCCAGGATGTCACATAGCTTTCAATCGAGGCTGATCCTGCGATCCTTCTAGTGCGTTGAAATTAATCATCTTGCTTCGCCCAGTGACAAAGTCACCGAGTGCCTGTGCACAGTATGTTAAAGTCCTGCGATATTCATCGAAGGTAGCATCGCATGACCAATCTTGAAATTTTTATCTATGCCTTACTGTGGATAAGCTTCGGATTTGTCCACTCCCTGCTTGCGCGGGCACCTGTCAAACGCTTACTGCAACCGTTATTTGGACGCGCTTACCGGATTAGCTATAACCTGTTTTCAGCCCTTTATATAGGGCTCGTTATCATCGGTGGCCAGCTAGTACTGGGCGGAAATGCGGTAAAGTTCGAGATCGGAAATGAACTTGCATTTCTTGCCCTAACCGCCCAGTTGAGCGGGGTAGTTATCATTTTGTTCGGCCTTACCCAATACGACCTGGGACGTTTTGGCGGCACTACACAATTATTTCGTCGTGACAATATATCAGTTGATGATGAAGAACCACTGCACATTAGCGGTATGCATCGTTACGTTCGACACCCCCTCTACCTGGGGGCTTACCTGTATTTACTGGGCGGGGCAACGAGTGAATTTGGGTTACAGACAGCCTTATGGGGTTGCCTGTATTTATGGGTAGGGACCTGGTTTGAAGAGCGCAGCCTGGTTAATCAGTATGGTCGCGCCTATGTTGAATATAAAGAAAAAGTACCCGCCATATTTCCGTTTAAAGGGCGTGCAATTGAGTAAATATCACTGCTCCAGCAACTCCGCTTCCATGGACAGGAATACCTGGTACGCGTTGATCCGATTGCCTGCTTCAAATGCAGGTAAATGCTCAAATTGTGACCAGTCAGTATCACTATAGATTTCGTCAAATGACATCAGTTCGTCGACGCCTTCGCGCATCGTCTCACGCATAAATGCGAGATATTCACGTGTCAGGGATATTCTTTTAGACGGCTCAAATGTTGCAGGACCGTGACCGGGCACCAATGCCCTGAGGCCGCTGGTTTCGAGTTTCTCCAGGGTTTCGAGCCAGTGCTTCGTATCACCACTGCCGATAAACGGAATTCGAGACCGAAATATGATGTCACCTGAAAATAGCACCAGGTCGGGTTCGACCAGCATGGCGAGGTCGCCATCCGAATGCGCCTTGCCCTGGTAGTTGATAGTGAAGGTTTTAGTCCCTAGCTGAAATGTCGCCGAGCTTTTGATAATCTCGTCGGGATGTACTAGCCGGGTATCATCGTTGACCCAGGGAGACAGGGAAAACTGCCTTTCTTCCAAACGCTCAAATGCGACATCTGATTCGAGATAGTCCAGGGCGCCATCGGGTGCGTAAATTGTTGCGCCTCCTTCTTCGAAGACCTGTAATCCATAAATGTGGTCCGCGTGATAGTGACTAACAATTACCCGTGTGATGGGCTGGTCGGTTACTGATTTTATCAGTTTAACCAGATTTTTCGCCAGCGATGGGGTACCGAGCGCATCGAAAACAATAACACCCTCACCCGTTACTACGAAGCCCGCGTTGGATATAAAACCTTCATTATCGGTAGCAACGCCTGGAATGCCTTCGACGTAATAAATGTCCTGCGTGATTTTCCTGAGCTGCATATCGACTTCACTCTCCGCATATTCAATCGCGAAGACTTGCGTCGAGAACAACAAAACGAGAAATGTGGTAATGACCTTCATATCAGCCCGCATGTTACATGAAGGGAACGAAGATTGGAGGAAATATGCGGGTTAAGCTTCGATTCGGATTAATGTGATAGGAGCAATACTGGCCGACCCGGTCATGCTTTTTGATAAAACAGGGAATTAAACTCAGGTAGCGCGGGGTTCGTAGGATGGGTGCAACCCATCAGATAAATGCACGCATAATAACAGCCACAATACCAGGATGATGGGTTGCACCCATCCTACAGTGTCTTAAAGGGCGTTAACCCCTTATGCGTCGTATAAGGGGTTAATTATTCTAACAGGTCTGGCCTCTACTACGAAAATGCCTGACCCGGTTTGGAACCCATCGCCTTTAGAATTTTGGCCAGCGGACAAAAGCCGGTGAAGGAAGATTGGAGTAAGTTAGCACCCACGAAAAGTGTCAATAACAGCCAGTACACATGGTGCACTTGTGACAATACAACACTGGCTATAATAACTATTCCGGCAAACATAAAAACAATTCGATCGATAGACATGATTTTCTCCTAAATAATTGCATATTATTATATAAGAGAATGCTTATATTAGTCAACTAACAGAAACCAGCTATACAATCCCGGCTTTTAAAGTCGTAACCCGCCATCCAGCTCGAGCACGCGGCCGCTAAAATAGTTATTTTCGAAGATGTAGGTGACCGCATCCGCTAACTCATCAAGCTGACCGGTACGCCGCATGGGAATAGCGTTGAGCAATCGTTCATGGGCTTCCGGTTTCATAGCGGCAACCATGTCAGTCTCGAATACACCAGGAGCGATGGCGGCGGCACGTATTCCAAAGCGTGCGAGTTCCTGCGCCCAGGTTACGGTTAACGCCGCCACGCCTGCCTTGGCCGCAGAATAATTGGATTGCCCGGCATTCCCTGCCCGGCTGACACTGGAAATATTGATAATGACACCCTGTGTGCCGCTTTCAATCATCTTTGTTGCAGCCTCGCGGCCACAAAGAAATACGCCGGTAAGATTGACATCGATCACGGCCTGCCATTGGGCCAGCGACATGCGATCAATCACCGCTCCCTCCTTCGCCTTGACCATCAGCCCATCACGCAGGATGCCGGCGTTATTGACCAGTCCCGAGACTGGCCCCAGATCGATTTCAATGCTGGAGAACAGGTCTATCACCTGCTGCTCGTCAGCCACATTCGCAACATAAGCCCTGACTTCGGCTCCGCTTGCCTGGCATTCAATAACAGCCTTATCTAATACCGCTTCATTCACATCAACCAGGGCCACGCGCCCTCCTTTTGCGGCCAGCTCTAATCCGATAGCCTTGCCCAGCCCCTGTGCGCCCCCGGTTACTACAAATGTGTTTCCTTTAATGTCCACTATAAAGCTCCTTAAAGCTTGTGTTTGAGTACTTTGCCCGCGACGTTGCGCGGGAAACCTTCCAGTAACACCACGTCTGAAACGCGCTGATATAAAATAATCAGGCGGGTACAATTTGATCCTTTATGATCCCACCATGCTTCTCACCGGTCCAGGCCAACACCTCGAAAACGTGCGCGAACAGTGAAAAAAGCACCAATATCGAGCAACGGCCTTGGCGGCATCCATGCGCCTGGCGCCGAAGCGAGACAGTCGCTAATCGTCTGCGAAGTTTCCCCGCTGGCATATTCGGCAATGGCGGTGCCAAAGGCGGTACCGCGACTGATACCGGAACCGTTATAACCGCCCGCGAGATATATATTATTGCGTTGCCGGCCGAAAAAATTGGTACCGTTACGGGAGATACCTTCTACACCCGACCAGGAATATTCGAATGGCACCTGTGCTAATTGTGGAAACCGTTTATCGAATCCTTCGCGGTGGACAGCCTGACGATGGGTCAAATTTTTATCCGGCAGCAACTTCGAGCCGTAATATTCAGCGGTGTTGCGAATACACAATCGATGGTCTCGCGTCAGCCGCACGGTCGCCCCACCACCGTGGAGGGAAATAACACCCCATTCTGTCTCACTGCCGAGACTGGCAAGTTCCTCACTGCTTAAAACCCGCGTGAAACTACCCGATAAAGTGCTGCCAATGAGATAGGAACGCAGGAAACCGAGTGTGGATGCCTCGTAGTTCATAGCCAGGATAAGGTTATCGGCGGTTACCTCACCGGATGCAAGCTGGAGGGTCAACGTCTTGCCATTTTTAATTTTAAGCACCGGACTTCGCTCATGCAGCCGCACGTTAGCCGGTAATGTATGCGCGAGTCCACGCACCAGCGCGGCCGGTTGTAACAGTGCTCCGCCGGCGACATGGATGCCGGCATGATAAAGGCTGGTGCCGAGTCGATTATGTAATGCAGTTTTATCAAGCGCCGTATGGTTAATCTCCAGAGTTTCGAGATAGTGCTGGAAGTGGTTACACTCATCGATTGCGACCCGATCAGCGGCGGTATGATAAATGCCCTGCTCAGACCATTGACAGTCAATAGCGTTCTCGGCAACTTGCGCACTCAATAGATCCAAGCCTGCCTGATTGATACGATTGACGCGGCGGTAGTTTTCAATCTGGTCCGCGATAACCCCGCCCGGGAACTGGCTGGTGGCGACCGCAAAGCCGGAATTGCGCCCGGAAGCGCCCTGCCCGACGAGCCGCGCATCCAGCAATAATATTTCCTCATCGGGGTGAAGCTCGCCCAGTCGTCGGGCGCTGGCCAATCCCGTCAACCCCGCTCCAACCACCACCCATGGCAACCGGTGGCTTCCGCTTAAGGGCTGAGTAGATTGACGTTCAGGCAAAAGCTCTGCCCAACCATGATGATCTGTTGGAAATAGTTTAGAATCAACTAAAA
>QNFD01000250.1 GCA_003645435.1 Gammaproteobacteria bacterium
GCCGGTGGCTTCGACCAGGTCCTGCATCGAGGTAGCCTCGTAACCTTTTTTCCAGAACACGCACATTAGCGCTTCCTTGACTTTTAGCTCATCGAATTCACGCGGCCTGGCCATAAATACCTCGACAGTAAAAAATATTAAATGGTTATTGACTAATCGGTCAATAATTATTATTCTTTTCCGAAATGGCCGCCTTTAATCCAGGCGGCCAATATTTCGACTAGTTTATGACCGATTGGTCAATAATGCAACCCGGAGACAGACATGGACAAAATTGAGATCTATACAAAGAACTTCTGCCCTTATTGCACACGTGCCAAAGCGCTGCTGGATAAGATGGGTTTAATTTATACCGAATACGAGTTGAGCTTTGATTCGGCCAGAGAAACCGAGATGATCAGGCGTTCGGGTCGATTCACCGTGCCGCAGATATTTGTCGATAATACGCCAATCGGGGGTAGTGATGAGCTTTATGAACTGGTCGAAAATGATAATTTTTATAACCTGTTGAATCCTTCAACGGGCGCCATTAACCTAAAACAGGAGATCGTAAATTATGTCTGAGCATTACGACATAGTAATCATTGGTGGCGGAAATGCCGGATTTGGTGTTTCGCAAATTGCCCAAGCGGCGGGAAAATCAATCGCTTTTGTCGAGTCCGCCGAATTTGGCGGCACCTGCCCTAACCGGGGTTGCACGCCTAAAAAAGTACTGGTTGCGGTGGCGCATGCCATGCACGAAATCGAAATCGCGCATAATCATGGTATCGAGGTTGGTCCGGCAAAACTCAACTGGTCGGCTTTAATCGATCGCAAAAGCGATATGATCGACTTTATTCCGGGTGCAATGGAAGATTTGGCCAAAGGTCGCGGCACCGTGTACAGGGGTAAGGCAAGGTTTACCGGCCCCAACGAAATCGAAGTCGACGGTAAGCTCATCGAGTCCGATAATTTTGTTATCGCCACTGGGTCCATCACGCGTCCACTATCGATACCCGGCGCCGAATACCTGATTACATCCGACGACGTGCTAACCGAGCGCGAACTGCCAGACGAGGTAGTGTTTATTGGCGGCGGTGTGATTGCGATGGAGTTCAGCCATGTCTATGCCCGTGCCGGGTCAAAGGTGACCATCCTGGAAATGATGCCGCAGCTATTGCCGCGACTCGATAGCGACGCGGTGGCTGCTATGAGTGTTACAGAGTCTATGGAATAACCCCTTTGATGAGTATTATTTTTTGCTTACGTGATAACTTTTTGATTTCGGCTTCACGCTTGCTCGCACTGCTGCGCGTATGCCCGTCTTCCTGGTAGATCACTTTCACCGGTGTTCGCCCGTTAAAGTATTTGGCGCCGCTGACAGTGCCGCTATGCTCTTCAAATCGGCGTTCTACATCGGTTGCAATGCCAGTGTAGTAAGAGTGATCGTTTGCTTCGATTATGTAGACTGACCAGTTCATTGTAAGCCAGGATTGGATGGGTCCATGTATCATATCGGAGTCGCTAAAAGGAGGACAGTAGTCACCCAAATTAATAGCCATATAGCCTGTTTCCGGTATTGATATGGAAGAACTATTGTGGACATGAGATAATCTTAGCCTTAACTAAAGACAATAATTTCAGTCACTTCCGGCAGAGAAGTAGAACTGAAAACAAATGAGGAGTAATCATGAGTAACCGATACGATAGTATTCTCGACACCATCGGCAATACGCCGGTGGTGCGCATCAATAATATTGGCCCTGAAAATGTCAATATATTTGCCAAGATGGAATCATTTAATCCGCTTGCTTCGGTCAAAGACCGGCTCGCGCTGGGTGTGATTGAGGACGCCGAGCGCAGTGGTGAATTAAAACCCGGGCAAACGGTAATTGAAGCGACAAGTGGAAACACAGGTATTGGCCTGGCCATGGTATGTGCACAAAAAGGTTATCCCCTGGTCATCATCATGGGTGAAAACTTCAGTATCGAACGTCGACGAATACTGCGATTCCTCGGAGCCAAAGTAGTGCTCACACCAGCAGATGCGATGGGGTCCGGCATGTTGAACAAGGTGAATGAACTTTGTGCGAAGAATGGCTGGTGGACGCCTCGCCAGTTTGAAAACCCGGCCAACGCCGATATACACGCGCGTACCACCGCGGTTGAAATTCTTAATGACTTTGACGACATCAAGCTTGACTACTGGGTGAGCGGTTTTGGTACCGGCGGTACCATCAATGGTGTATCCCGGGTTTTAAAAGAGAAAAGCCCGCATACTAAAATCGTCGTTTGCGAGCCGGACAATTCGCAGACACTGGGCAGTGGTATCCCACAGGCGCGTAACACCGACGGCTCGCATAATGGTAGCCACCCCAATTTCAGGCCGCATTTAATGCAGGGTTGGTCGCCGGACTTCATCCCAAAATTGGCCGAGGAAGTAACCGCTGCATCGAATATCGACGTATTTATGCCGATTGATGGCAACTTCGCGATCCAGTGCGCGAAAGATCTGGCGCAAAAAGAGGGTATCTTTGTCGGCACCAGTTCAGGGGCTACCTTCGCTGGCGCGTTGAATATTGCAGAAAGTGCGCCCGATGGAACCAATATTCTTTGCATGTTGCCCGATACCGGCGAGCGTTATCTGTCCACCACCTTGTTTGACGACATTGTTGCCGACATGAGTGCCGAGGAACTGGAAATATCGACTTCGACACCAGCCGCTCGTTTCGATATTTCGGCTCCTGAAGATACCGAGACCGAACCGGAGGAAGTTGCCGTTGCCGAGGATGTTGTGCTGGATCCCGCGGCCGTTGAAGAAGTAGAAAAGGTATTGCGCGAGAATGCCGAGCAGGTCGTCATGTTTTCACTCGAATGGTGTGAATTTTGCTGGTCTGTGCGCAAGATGATGAGTGCCTGTGATATACCCTATATCACGGTTGATCTCGATTCGGTGGCTTACCAGGAAGACGATCGTGGCGGCAAGATTCTCGATGTGCTGAAAAGCAGAAACGACTGGGAAACCATCCCGCAGATTTATGTCGGCGGCGAATTTGTCGGTGGCGCCACCGACATGTTCGATGTCTCCAGGGCAGGCGACCTGGAAAAAATGTTGACGGCCAGGAAGATTCACTACAACGAATCGATCAAGCTCGACCCTTACAGCTTTTTGCCGGCCTGGTTGCACCCGAGGTAAACGGGTTGTGGCAAAAGTTTAGATTCCACGAGCCCGTCATACCGGCGCAGGCCGAAGCGTCGGACCGCGGCATCCATTGCGCAGTGTTTACTGAATAGTCCGGAGGCCCCTTGTAATGGATACCGGGTCTAGCCCGGTATGACGGTCTTTTTGAGTTGGTTCGCTCTCTCGTCATCCCAGCCTACGATCCGGGGTCGGTACCGTATCAATTCGTTAGTCGATTCTCGGGGGTAATCACTTTAACGCCTGCTTCGACTAATTTTGTCATGATGATGTCCGGCGGCAGTCGGTCGGAAACGACTATATCGACCGCTTCGAAATCACATACCCTGGCAAAATTCTGGCTACCATATTTGGTATGATCGGCGACTACGATAGTCTTTCTTGCTTGCTGGATGACTGCGCGTGAGAATTCAGCCTCTTCGAGGTGATAGTCCATGAACTCTCCTGTTTCGGTGACGCCGCCGATGGACAGTATCGCGTAGGCGGCATGAAACTGATGCACAAAGCTGATCGCCGCGGAGCCGAAGGTGGCGTAGTCGTCGGGACGTAGAACGCCACCGCAGATATGGACACGATTGCTGGTCTGGCGCGCCAGGGTACGCGCGATTTCGGTACAATTGGTGACCACCGAGAGGTTGCGTTGTTGGTTGAGTCCGCGGGCCACGTAAGCGGTAGTTGATCCGGTATCGAGCATGATCGAATCGCCATCCTTGATTATTTCGGCGACCAGGCTGGAGATCAGTTTTTTCTCTTCGATACGTTCGTTCATGCGCCTTTCGAACGGTGGTTCGGGTTCCAGATTCGCATTCAGTACAATGCCGCCATGCACCTTTTCGACTAGTCCCTGGCTAACCAGCGGTTTGATGTTGCGACGGATAGTCTCGTCCGAAACCATGAGTTGTTCCGCCAGTTCCACAATAGAGCAGGCGCCACGTGTTTTAACCGCGGCGAGAATTTCGTTTTGTCTTTTGTGCAGGCGCATATAGTGGTTCCGTAAACATCGATGCCGATGCTGTTAAAACAATCCAGTGGCAAGTAGTTAGCGGGTACAACACCATCGCAATTAAGTACAAAACCACATAAAACAACATATAATCTACTCAAATAGTATATAAGTGTGGATTAAAATACAAATTATGTTGACATTATGTGGAAAATTTGCGAAAAAGACCAGTTCGTACTGTCGCGAGGATATAGCCGGTACGCTGCTAACCAAACCACGAGGAGAAGAGATGAACAAGAATAAATATAGCGTGCAAATCAAAACACTAGTTATTGCCGTGCTTATGTCCCTGACGATGTCGGCAACTGCCGCGGTGGAGTCTACGGATCCAATAAAACTCACCCTGCATGACTGGACCGGTCAATATCTGACCACCACTATCATGGGTGAGGTTCTGAAGAAAGCGGGTTACAACATAGATTATGTGCAGGCAGATTATATCGCCCAGTTTGCCGGGCTGGAATCCGGTGATCTGCACATTGCCATGGAAATGTGGGAAACCACGGGTAAGCAGGCGATGGATGCATCCCTGGCAACCGGAAAAACCGTAGATCTCGGTGAAACCGGGATGGATGCCAAGGAAGAGTGGTGGTACCC
>QNFD01000251.1 GCA_003645435.1 Gammaproteobacteria bacterium
GCTACGGCTTCTTCCGCTACGGCTTCTTCCGCTACGGCTTCTTCCGCGGGCTTTGTAGTTTTAGCAGCAGGTGCTGATTTTTTAGTTGAAATTTTGACCGACGGCTTGCCCGGGATACCGGTTTCTTCCTCCTTGAGTTCGATCATTTCATCGTTGCTATTGATTTCAGCGACAATGCTTTCCTTACCAACCAATATCGCGTCTGCAACCATCTTTGTATAGAGCTTAATAGCACGCATTGAATCGTCATTACCCGGTACGATATAATCAATTTTGTCTGGTGAATTATTGGTATCAACAATCCCCACAACTGGAATACCGAGCTTGCTTGCTTCTAAAACGGCAATGTTTTCATAGCCAACGTCGACGATAAATAACACATCCGGCAAGCCACCCATATCCTTGATGCCACCGAGGGTTTTATCCAGTTTGTTCTGTTCACGTGATAATTGCAGGATTTCTTTTTTATTAATTTTTTCGTAGGTTTTGCTCTGCGACATTTCTTCCAGCTCTTTCAATCTTTTGATCGAGGCACGCACGGTACGGAAGTTGGTCAACATACCGCCTAACCAGCGGTGATTAACGAAAGGCATACCACATCGAGTCGCTTCTTCCTTGATAGCATCGCTGGCGGCGCGTTTGGTGCCGACAAACAAGATCTTGCCTTTTTTCGATGCTACCTTACCCAGGTAATTAACCGCATCGCGGCACAGGGGCATGGTTTGCTCGAGATTGATAATATGAATTTTGTTGCGCTCGCCGAAAATAAAGGGAGCCATTTTGGGATTCCAGAAACGGGTTTGGTGACCGAAATGTACGCCCGCTTCCAACATTTCACGCATTGTGACGTTAGACATAAGATTCTCCAGATGTCAGTTCTTGGATGATTGATACGGTTCAAACCACCCGGGGTTAAGCCTCCACATATCCGACAATTACGACCTGCACTCTGGTAAGATACAGGCACCCATAAATGCGTGATGATATGTGTGTGTAGTATTTAAGCGTCCTTCACCATTGAAAGATGCCAAAAGTTTACTTTCGAAGTTGCCGAAAGCGCGCGCTTTATACCATAATCCCCGGAATTCAACAACATGACAGTGATATATTTATGGGTGTAACGATCAAATCTCCTGATGAAATCGAAAAAATGCGTACTGCCGGTCGTCTCGCGGCCGACGTCCTCTACATGATCGACCCCCATGTGGTGCCAGGAGTCACGACTCATGAGCTAGACGAAATTTGCCACGACTACATGGTGAATGAGCAAAATGTGATCCCGGCGCCTTTAAACTACCGTGGTTTTCCCCGCTCGATTTGCACATCGGTTAACCACGTGGTCTGCCATGGCATACCCGCCGATAAAACACTTAAATCCGGCGACATCATTAATATCGATATCACCGTAATCAAGGAAGGTTACCATGGTGATACGAGTCGAATGTTTATGGTTGGCAAACCGACTATACAGGGTCAGCGCCTGTCGGCAGTGGCTTACGAATGCATGAAAATCGGTATCGAGATGATCAGGCCCGGGATACGTCTCGGAGATATTGGTCACGCTATCCAAACACATGCGGAGAAAAACCGCTGCAGCGTCGTTCGCGAATACTGTGGTCATGGCATAGGCCTGGTGTTTCACGAAGAACCCCAGGTATTACACTATGGCAAACCGGGTACCGGCCTGGTACTCGAGCCGGGAATGACCTTTACCATCGAACCAATGCTTAATCTTGGCAGACGCCAGGTCAAATTATTGCCCGACGACTGGACCGTGGTTACCAAGGATCACAGTCTTTCGGCACAGTGGGAACATACCAATCTGGTAACCGATGATGGCTTCGAGGTGTTAACCCTGCATCCTGAATATGGATTTTAAGATCCGCCTGGATTCAAATATTTACTAATGTCGCAGACAATAAATGACCTTTTAACCCAGGCCTTAACCCCGCAGGGTCTGCAAACCGCACCGTTTATCGAGGGCCTGAAGCAGTGTAACGTTGATTTATATACGGATTTTGACTCACAGGTGCCAGTTCAGGATTTAGTGCATCGAAAATCGGCCCTGGTCGATGAAATACTGAGTTTTTGTTTTGATCATTTCATCAACCCGGACAATAAGGCTAATTTTGCCCTGGTAGCAGTTGGTGGTTACGGCCGCTGCGAGCTATTTCCCGGTTCCGATATAGATCTGATGATTTTGCTGGACAAGAAAGCCGGCAAAGAGCTGCAACAGCAACTATCCGAATTTCTCACCTTCCTCTGGGACATAGGTCTCGAAGTTGGACATAGCGTGCGTACTATCAAGGACTGTGTACGTGAAGGTAAGGCCGACGTTACCGTCATTACGAATATGATCGAATCGCGATTGATCCATGGTAGCGACAGGCTCTACCAGCGTTTTCAAAAGGCCATCGCGCCCAACAAGATGTGGTCATCGCGAAAATTCTTCGAGGCCAAGCTCGAAGAGCAGCACAACCGGCATCTTCGCTACAACGACACCGCATACAACCTCGAACCCAATATCAAGGAGGGCCCGGGCGGTCTGCGTGACATTCAAATTATCGGATGGGTCGCGAAACGTCATTTTGGCGCGAAATCATTCCAGCAACTGGTAGCGCACGAATTTATCACCGAGGCCGAATACGAGTTACTGAGCGCAAGTCAGAATCACCTCTGGAAAGTACGTTTTGCTTTACACAGACTTGCGGGTCGACGCGAAGATCGGCTGTTGTTCGATTACCAGAACCAGTTGGCAACCGAGTTTGGTTTCAAATCCGGCGAGCACAATCTCGCAATTGAACAATTCATGCAACAGTATTACCGCACTATCATGGAACTCGAACGGCTTAGCGAAATGTTGCTGCAAATATTCAAGGAAGAGATCTTGCTCACCGCCGCACAAAAAAAGGTGACGATTATTAACGATCGTTTCCTGCTGCGAAATCAATTTATCGAAGCGCGCCATGCCGATATCTTTAAACAATACCCACCAGCACTGGTGGAGTTATTTCTGCTGGTTTCGACCCACGAGCAATGCGAGGGCGTTACCGCCTCGACGATTCGCCTGGTGCGTGAGCATCTGTACCTGGTGGATGACAGTTTCCGCAATAACGATGAAGTCAATCACCTGTTTATGCAACTGATGAGCGCACCCGCCGGCATGACCCACCAGATGCGCCGGATGAACTCGTATGGCTTTTTAGCACGCTATATACCGGCATTTGGCAAAATTACCGGACGCATGCAATACGACCTGTTCCATGCATACACCGTCGATCAACACACTATTTTCGTTATTCGAAACCTGCGCCGTTTCGCGCTCAAAAAACACGAGGATGAGTTTCCGTTCTGCAACCTGGTCTATAGCAAGCTCGAAAATCCATGCCTGCTTTACCTCGCAGCCCTGTTTCACGATATTGCCAAGGGTCGGGGTGGAAATCATTCGCTGCTGGGCGCCGAGGAAGCAACCCGGTTTTGTCTGCAACACAAACTCAACCGTAAGGAGATTCGCATCGTTTCACAACTGGTACGCGATCATTTGTTAATGTCGGTCACGGCGCAGCGTAAGGATATTAGCGACCCGGATGTAGTGCGCGATTTCGCGCGCCAGGTTGGCAGCATGAATATGCTGAATTACCTGTATTTGTTAACCGTTTCCGATATTCGCAGCACCAACCCCAAACAATGGAACAACTGGAAAGACGCGCTGCTCCAGCAACTCTACAATGCCACCAAACACGTGATCCGCCTCGGCATTGATAATGCCCCCGACATCGACGAAATAATTCAGGAAAACCGGGATGCAGCCTTCGAAGCGATGGCGGATCTGCCCTATAGCCGGGACGCGATTAACACCATCTGTAAAGACTTGCCGGGCGACTATTTTTTACGTCACCATCCGCTCGAAATCAAATGGCATATTAACACCATCCTCGGTAACCCGGGGCAGCAAACCCTGGTCAATATTCGCCAGGCCCAGGTCACGAAGACAACCAAGGTATTCGTTTATTGTGATGAAAGCTCAAATGTTTTTTCGCAGGTTACCGGCACACTCGGTTCGCTTGGCCTGAGTATTTTGAACGCGGAGATATTTACCACCAAAAATGACAAGGTCATGGATACGTTTATCATCCAGGACCACAACAACGAGGCGGTTACCGATCCGCAAGTTATTCGGCAAATTGAAGAATCGTTAATACAGGCACTCAAATCGAATTCAATTTATCAACCGATAACCAACAAACGCATGCCCCGGCGTCTGAAGGCATTTGACCGACCGACTGAAATTCACTTCGAGCAGGACTACCTGAACAGTCGCACGGTGATGGAAATCAGCGCGATGGATAGACCGGGTTTGCTGTCAATTGTCGCCAATGTCATCTCTACGCTGCATATCAATATCACCCACGCAAAGATATCGACGCTGGGTGAAAAGATTGACGATATTTTCTACCTCAGTACCCCCGAAGGAAACAATATCACCGATCAGGCGGTCCTCGATCAACTCGAATCGCGCATGATCAAAGCCCTGCAAGCCAAGAAAGCGGCCTGAACGAAGCCCGGTAAAATACGCCAATCGCGTGTTCATGTACGTCGCTGGAGGCCAGCAATATTTCAAACTGTTAATGTGAGAGCAATAGCCTCTAATCAATTGATGCAATTTTTCTGGCGGTCCAGGTCATGAGGATATGCCCATCACTGGTTCGATTCAAATACGGGGTTATTAAAAATAATATTGATGATTATCGA
>QNFD01000252.1 GCA_003645435.1 Gammaproteobacteria bacterium
GAAGGCGTTTTCCTGGTTGAAGACCAGGATGGTCGACAAGCTGGCGAGGGGTACATGGAACTAACCGGCTACGACTGATCGCATCCGGTGAGAGGCGTCCTGAGATATACTGTGGTCTGAAAATAAATTAATGCGGAAATAGTTATGAATGTTTTAGTCGATGTTTGCGTGGTACCCATGGGTGTGGGTGTGTCGGTTTCTAAGTACGTGGTCGAATGCGAAAAGATTTTTGCGGCAGCAGGCCTGAATCACCAGATGCATTCCTACGGCACCAACGTTGAAGGCGACTGGGATGAAGTCATGGCGGCAATCAAGTTGTGTCACGAGACAGTCCATGGCATGGGTGTGCCGCGTATCGGCACCACGATCCGTATCGGTACCCGCACCGATCGGGAGCAGAGTATGCAGGACAAGATCGATAGTGTGACGTCAAAAATGAATCACTGATTATCCCAAAATTGAATCAGCGATTGTTGCAGGGCATCGATATCACTGCATTCCCTGGCCTGCCAGTGGGGAGGTAAATACTGCCGATAGGCGGCCTGTCGGAATCGATTGTCGATTAATACCACCACACCACGATCATTTTCACTGCGTATTACCCTGCCGGCGCTTTGCTGCACCCGGGTTAAACCCGGAAAGCGATAGGCGAAATCAAAACCGTTCATTCGCATGCTGTCGAAATCCTGCTGGATTAACCGTTGCTCGGTATTCGCCTGCGGCATACCGACGCCAACGATAATCGCGCCGATTAACGAGGAACCAACATAGTCGATACCCTCGGCAAATACGCCACCCATAATCGCAAACCCGAGGGTATTATCACGTTCGAAATAATGTTCGAGAAACTCTTTTCTCTGGTGATCATCGGCAGCCCTGATCTGTAACATGGTATCGATATCGGCGTAGCGCCGTTCAAACTGTTCGTGCACCTTGTGCATAAAATGATAGGAAGAGAAAAAGACCAGGTAATTACCGGGTCTGCACTGGTAGCAGGCATAAATCGTTTCACAAATTTTTGAAATGTAGGCGTCACGTTGCCGGTATCGGGTATCAACAAAGCTGCAAATACAGACCTGCAGGTGTTGCGGCGGAAAACTGGAATCTATCCGAATTGCCTGCGCGTCCTGCTCGAGTCCCAGCGCCTGCAGGAAATAGCCGGGCGGAGACAAGGTCGCCGAGAACCCGCATACCGCATGAAACAGGGGGTAAATCTGACGCAGGTACTCGAACGCGTTAAGACATAACAGTTTTACCTCTCGTTGCCGTACTGGTTTTTTACTAATTGTTCGATGATGTTCGTTGTAAAGATTACTAATACACTGGAAGCGGAAAATGGCCTTGGCAAACTCCAGTGTCTCGCTGGCAACCTGCTTGTTGTTAAACAAATCGATTCCCAGTTTTTCGCTGAAGCGACTGGCTGCACGAGTCAACAGGACAGGCACATCGCTGTTCACGGTCTCTTCTTGTTCCAGTTCGCGCCCCCATTTGTCGAGCGCATTGGCGACGCCGTTGATCGCGCGACTTACCGCGGTGTTGTTGGCAGCCTGGGCGCAATGCTTGATTTGAATGCGATTTATGCTGGCCGAGTACATGCCGCGGGCGCGGTCGACCAGGTTGTGCATTTCGTCGATTAACAGGATTTTGCGTTTACCATCGGTTTTAAAATAGCCGAGTTGTACCAGCGGGTCGAAGATGTAGTTGAGGTCGCAAATCACGATATCGACCCAGGGCAACATTTGTAATGACAGCTCGAAGGGACAGAGCAGGTATTCGTCGGCCACCGCTCGAACCGACTGGCTGGAAAGATGTCGAATTTGAATCAACGCTTCTCTCGCCGCGGGCAGACGATCGAAGAAACCCAGTGTTCGTCTGCACTTTCCCTCGTCGGTGATCTCGTACTGGTCACTCACGCAGGCGCAGCATTTCGCCTTCGCCTGAATCACCAGGTAACTGGTCTGCAAGCCCTTGTCTATCATTGCATCGATCGCTTTGATCGCTTCATTCTGCCCCGATGTCTTGGCCGAGAGGTAAATGATTTGATCGGCCAGGTCTTCACCTATGGCCTTAACCGACGGGAACAGGGTGCTGATGGTTTTGCCCGAACCGGTGGGCGCCTCGATAAGCAGGCGATTGCCCTGCTGAATGCCACGGTATACATGAGCCGCAAAGCCGCGTTGTTGCTGGCGAAACGATTCGAACGGGAAGGCAAGATCGTGCGCGCTTGCCAGGGTGTTTTCACGTTGGTGTGATATCAGGCGATGCCAGTCGAGATAGCGCCGCAAAACCAGGTCGAGCCAGGTGTTCAGCTCAGTTTTTTGATAAGTCTTTATCTCGCGATGTTCTTCGTCACTGAACAGGCTGACGAAGTTCAAGCTGACGACGACCTCGTCGATTTGCTGGTCTACGGCATAGCAGGCCGCATAGCACCTGGCCTGGGCCCAGTGAGGTTCGTCATCGCGAGCGAGGTCGCCTTTTGAGTAACGGTAAACAGTTTTGATTTCCTCTATGCGGGGCGGGGTTTCGTCTGCAAACAGTAAATCGATTCGTCCGCCAAGTTCGACCTCGTATTCATCGATATTAATGATGTGCTTGAGTGAATATTCGGCACTCGCTTGTTGACGGTAGCGCTTTTGTATCTTCTGGTGGGTTCGAATGCCTTCGATTGCGCTCACTGCCGGCTGGGCCTCGTAACCCAGGTCTCCGCTACGGCAACTGAATTCGACTAACTGGCGGATCCCGAGTTTGATGGATTTATTCATCGTTGGCCTGCCACTGAACCCAGGCGACCGAATGTGGGATTCCCTGTTCAGTGAAGTAATGCATCCAGCGTTGTTGATTCTTTTGCAGGCTGTCCCCGGGTCCCTTGACTTCGATGAGATCATAGCCGCCGGCGACGGGAAACAATACCAGGTCGGGAAACCCGGCGCGGTTATTGCGCAGGTCGAGCAAAATACGTTCGAATATTTTGATCCAGTGCGAATGGGCAATTCGCTGCAGCGCAAGCTGGATTATGTCGAGGTCGAGTACCTGCCAGTTGACCAGTGGATTCATCAAGCCACATTTTTCCCGCCAGCAGTTAGAAGCCAGGCGCCATATATCTTCGTTATCTGAGATCGATGACCAGATACGATCAATTTGTGCGGCTCTTTTTTGGAGGAAGTCGTGCGCGTAAAAATCAGCAGGGCGATGTTGGAACGGGTTGTAGAAAGCACCCGAAATGGGGGCAAACACTACATCCCAGATGAGCAGGCCGAGGACGCCATTGAACAGCGAATTTTCCAGGTAAAAACACTGATTATCGCCATCCTCGGCGCGAAAGTAATCCGCTACCGCAAGTTCAACGCTATCCTGTTGTTCCAGTTCGAGCCTGAATGTGCCGGGTTCGGCTACCGGGCCGCTGTTATTGAATAACGGCTGGTTCTCGATCTTGTGGCGTTGCACCAGGCGTCGCCCAAAGGACAGGGCGAACTGGGCTTCTTCCTCGTTGCAGGGTTGTTCGATGATTGCCTGACAATTTCTTAGAGCCTCGTCTGTCTGACCTTGCTTATGCAGAATGCGAGCAATACGCTCGCGACTCGGCGGCAGGCTGCATTGCCGGTAAAGCTCCATTGCCAGTGCTATATCCTGCAGCCGTTCAAACTGGCGCGCTACCTCGTACCGGATACGCTCGCTTTTTCGAAACAACGGTGATGCCGGATCAATGTCTTCGGGCACGGCCTTAAAACAGCTTTGCAGGGCAACAGTGTCAGCGGGGTCGCATAAATAGAGCAGTGTATCGAGTTCGTGCAGTAACCAGTGCTGCTGTATTTCCAGCTTGCTGGTATAGGGCCGGTTATCGATATCGATGGCGTAGCTTTCGTATTGATTCAGGCCCAGATCACGTAATACGAAATCAGTCATCGATTGGTTCAGGTTGCCGAAAAATAACATCTGGCACAGCGTGTAGCTGTTTTTCTGTTCGACCTGCAATATGGAGTCACTCTGCGCCAGTTGCTCGATAAAACCAGGTTGCGTCAGTTCCAGCAAGATAGCGTCGAGTTCACTGCGACTGAGTTTTCGTAATCCAGCCGAATCCGGGTGTAACGCGAGTAGTTCGGATTTATTGAACAACGCAATCAGATCCTGATGCCCGATGGCGGGATTGACTTGCAGAAATCTGTTTTCCTCAAGCAACTTTATTGCCTGCTTCATCTTCGAAATTTCCGGGTAATCCAGTTTGCTCAGACGAAATAGTTGATGGGTTCGATTTAACAGGCGGATATAGAGTTTTTTTGCATTCACCGGCAGGCAGGCAAATTGTTGTAAAAAGTTCAGATGCTCCACTTCGAGGATATCCGCATACAGGGATTCGACGTGTTCGAACAGGATGATTACGTTGTCGAGATAATAATCCTCGGGCAGGTCGGGTTGCATGTCGGGCATTTTATCTGATATTCAGAAACCGGTTGTAGAGATTATTGGAAGTCTCTGGGCTGCTCAAACACCCTCGCCCTAACCCTCTCCCAGAGGGAGAGGGAATTGGTGCAACCGGCACATCGTTTACATTTTAAACCGAGCACATGGTTTACACTTTTGGTGACTCAAACCGGTTTTTCTTTTGGTTCAATGCCCCGATGTGATGGGTACTGAAGTACAGGTCCCATTGTTGTTGCTCGTTTTCTTTGAGGCCTACCCATTCACCAATGAGTGCTGTCGAGGTAAAAATTAACTGGCCTCGCCACTTGATCTCACCATTACTAC
>QNFD01000253.1 GCA_003645435.1 Gammaproteobacteria bacterium
CAATTAGGCACTACGACCGTCATGTCTCCACGAGAATGGCGGCGTTTACATCAATTGCTTCATTAGGAGAATTAGTTATGAACACCATCGATTTAACCCCTTTATATCGCAGCAGCATCGGCTTTGACCGCATGGGATCGTTGCTGGATAACGCACTACGCAGCCAGAAAGCCGGTGTCGGCTTTCCGCCTTACGACATCGAGACGACCGGAGAAGATCGCTATGCGATCACGCTGGCGGTTGCCGGATTCGAAGAAAGTGAACTCGATATCCAGGTAGAAAATGGCGTGCTTTGCGTAAGCGGCAAGAAAGCGGACGAGGGCGAGGAAAAGTCCTACCTGTACCGCGGCATTGCCAATCGCAGCTTCGAGCGCAAGTTCAACCTGGCCGATCATATCGAAGTGCGCGGCGCTGATTTGAAAAACGGGCTGCTGACCATCAGCCTGGTCAAGGAAATACCCGAGGCGATGAAGCCCCGGACGATTGCCATCAAGGCGGCGGACGCCACCCTCGAGCACAAGGAACAGGCCGAACAAGCGGCCTGATGCAGTAGTCACCGGGGCCGTGAATGCGGCCCCGGTGTTTTTGATTCACCCCTCCTTTCCCCAGATTTAAAACATCGTAGGCCGTGGTTTGGCAGTTGTTGCGCTATACAGTAACAGGTCATTTTGCCAATAAATTTCGAACTGTGCTAAGTTGACAGTGTCTGAGTTATCGTCAATATTCGAAAAGAACTGCTGCGACACCTAAGGTTATGACTATAAGAAAAACCGCGCTCCCGTTTCTGCTGATGCTCTGCATTGGAATGCTGCCGTTGCAGAATCTCAATGCGGACAATGCAGATCACATGGAAGCAATGTTGAGCGATTGCGCTAACTGCGAGAGTGAAGGTGATGTTGCTCATGGATCCTGCGATGATGTCCGCTGCCTGTTGTCGACGGGTTTTTGCGGGACGCAAAACATCACCAGTACTTTCTCCAGATTGCTGTCGACAGCAATGCCGAAACAGTCTTTAGTCACCTGGCAAGCATTCAAATCTCGATACCGATCCCACCTGGATTTTGCTATATACCGCCCTCCGATGGCCTGAAGGTTAAGTCGCCGCGCGTTGCACGCGCTCTGTTACTCTAAACTTCAGGAAATCAAATGAAAAACAAATTCAAGTTCGCAATGGGCGTATTTTTGCTAGTGCCCGCGATGACAGGCATGCTAAAGGCTGCCGAAGAAGTCGAAATCCCGTTTCACCTGGGCAAGGGGCAGCTGCTTTATGAAAAATACTGCAGCAGCTGTCACGGCGCGCAACTTACCGGAACGGACAAGGGTCCGCCACTGTTACATCCCTATTACAAACCCTCGCATCATGGTGACCAGTCTTTTTATCGCGCCGCCTTGCAAGGCGTTCAGCAGCATCACTGGGAATTCGGCAACATGGTGCCCGTGGAAGGTATGACGGCGAAAAAAATGGATAGCCTGGTGCCGTATGTGCGCTATTACCAGAAACAGAAAAAACTCTACTAGCGGGGTGACTAGCGATGAAAACTCAAATCTTTTTATTTGCAGCGCTACTGTTGGTCGCCGGGCATTCCTTCGCGGCTGAAAAAGAGCGTTGGTATAGTGACGAACAGCTCTTGCGGGGTGAACAACTGTTTCGTCAGAACTGCGCTGCCTGCCACGGGCAAAACGCCGAGGCGACACCCGACTGGAAAAAAACTGATGCCAACGGTAATTACCCGCCGCCACCGCTGAACGGTACGGCCCATGCCTGGCATCACGACATGGATCTGTTGCGCCGTACCGTTCGCGAGGGTGGAGCAAAACTTGGCGGGCAGATGCCTGCGTTCGAGGGAATTCTGGGCGCCGAGGATATCGACAGTGTCATCGCTTTTTTCCAGTCGAAATGGCCCGATGATCTTTACCAGCGCTGGTCGGGCCGATTCGAAGCTTCGGACCTGCCGTCGCTGAATGATATCGTGGTTGCCGCTAAGAAGCCGTTAACCCGGTTACTGCGCCAACGCATCGGTAATGTAAAAATTGACGACGTACAGGAGACCTCGCTTGAGAACGTCTGGCAGGTTCAAATCGGCAATCGCTATGTATACCTGCTCGATGACGGCAACTATGCAATGATGGGTGATCTCATAAATCTGGAGACTGGACGAAATCTGACCGAACAGTCGCGCAGGGCAGGGGTCGTCGAGACGATTTCCCAATTTAGCGATGAAGACCTCGTAGTGTTTGCCGCCAAAGGTGAAACCCGGGCGATTCTTACCGTGTTTACCGATACCTCGTGTCCGTATTGTCAAAAGCTACATAGCGAAGTAAAGCAACTGCAGCAGGCGGGAATTACCGTACGCTACCTGCCCTATGCCAGGGGCGGTGCGAAAGGGCCGGGATACCAGACCCTGAAATCGGTGTGGTGCGCCGGGGACAGGAACAAGGCCATGACGGATGCCAAGAACCAGCGCGCCGAGGGGTTACCGCCGGGAGATTGCGCGCAATCGGCAATGATCGATCGCGGCTACCGTGCCGGCAATCAAATCGGTATCCGCGGCACCCCGGCACTGATCAAAAGCAACGGTGAAAAAATCGAAGGTTACGTGCCTTACCGCGAATTGATACCGCAATTGCTACGGGTGGCGGAATAAATAACCGGGTAAGGGAGAAGCCGACAGGTGTCATTCCTCGAACCTCAGCAATCAGTCGATCGATACCGACTTGAACCAGCAACAATGCCAAACACTTTGGCGCAGATATGCGCCATAAAAATCACGGGGCTAAGGGTTGGCGTTTGCGCCGGTGGGTGGTTGTGCCGAGTTCGGCAGGCTGGTTATTTCTCGGTAAACTTGAGGCCGAAAATATCGGAAATCACCGCCAGCAGAATAACAAAAGGCAGCAGCAGTAACACGAGTAGTTTCGATAATATTGCCTTCACTTTTACCATCTGGTTTCCATCCTCCTACAGCCCCTGACATGTTCATCGAAAGCGGATTTGTTTATCGAGGACTGGGTCACAATCCAGGATTGATTCCGTTCAAGCTGATTAGAGCGCCCGTTTGCGTGAAAGTTTCACGGACATCAATAAAGGGAAAGGTTTGAATCGAGCGCCCAGTACTTTCCTGGTTCCGTTAAAAGCGCCGCATAGTCGTATATGTCGATACCTGTCGGGGCCTTGCGTGTATCCTGATGCGTCAAACGGGTGTCAGGCCGCGATTTATGGAGGATTGGCCTTACTCGATAAATGTCACCCTGGCCGGGTTCCGGCCAGGGTGATGTTTACTGGCGTTTTACTGGGCGCCGATTTCCCACATGCCGGTTTCCTTCAGCGCGGTAACGCATTGTTCGGCAAGGTTGGCTTCATTCTTTACGAGGCATTGCACGATTCTGCCGTTGCCCGGTTGAACTTCCAGGCAGAACTTGTCGGCATCCGCTTCGCAGGCCTTGATCGAATGGTCGATTGCCATCATGCCGGCTTCCAGCGTCATCGCCGCTTCCACTATGCCGAGTGCGCACGAGTTTGAAAGGTTGGCTTCATAGGCCATCAAGCACATGAAGGACTTGCGGCTATTGTGTTGCAGACCGGGGCAGAGCAGCTTCTCATCGGCTTCGCATCCGCTGATTTCAATATTGACGATGAGGGTGCTGTTGGACAGCTTGTCCGCCAGCTTCTCGCCCGCGACGGCGGCGCCAGAGATAAACATGGCGACCACAATGACGGTCGAAACAAAATTAGCTTTGTTCATTATTTGGATTTCCTGGTTGGTTGATATTAAAGTTGAATTTGCCCTGCGCGCTGGCGACAAGCTGGTACAGGGGGAGGACTCGAATCCCCAGGGTGTTACCACCAGCGGATTTTGAATCAGACCACCTCAATACCGTACGACGCGGCATTATCTATGAATCAATGACCTGGATGCAATAGAAACCGGCACGCATGTTGTCATTTGTTGGGGTTTACTGCCCCTTGGTGGACTAAATTTGGTGCTCGTCTCAGACTTAAAAGATGTAGTTTGAACTACATCGTATCCTGATAAATTACGAGTCCAGCGTCAGGCCTGAAACGCCCAGGTCAACCCTAATAACCAGCCTTCCTGTTTGACATCATAAAGAAACGAACCATCGCCTGAGATCGAAATACACTTAATCCTTCTTGCTTCGATCGGTACCATGAAACAGTTCTTTAATTAGAAATTGATTATGTTGAGCTACCTCAGTTTCGATCTCGCGCACATGCTGCATGAAGGCCTCTGCTGCGGGCGCGAGCATACGATCCCGCCGGTAGATAAAACCGTAGTCAATTTTCATCCATGGTTCCCTGAAATCAAGAACTTTAAATTCACCACTTAGCAGCCAGGGTTCGATTTGCGTCGGTGCTGCTACCGAAAAAGCATTACTTCCGGCAACGATCACCCTCGCTGCGGCTGGATCGCCTGCATAAATCGAGGGAGTAAGATCGCCGCCGTTCGGGGCTAAATAACTCTTTCCTGGAAACACGCTCGCCATTTGAGGTGGCACCCGAACCGTTACTACAGGATAGGCATCGAGATCAGATTTTGACAGGTTCTCAAGTTCGAGCAGGGGATGGCCGCTCCGACAGAAATATACAAACTCGTGTTCTGCCAGGGGTAACACTTGAAGTTGCGTATTCTCTTTTATATGCGTGGTTCCTGCCAAACCGATATCCGCAAACCTGTCTAGTACCATTTCTTCAACGTCACGCCAGTCTTTCACTGAAACC
>QNFD01000254.1 GCA_003645435.1 Gammaproteobacteria bacterium
CCAGCATCCTGCAGCTCATGGTGTCCTGCGCCTGGTACTCGAGATGGATGGCGAAGTTATCGAACGTGCCGACCCGCATATTGGTCTGTTGCATCGGGGTACCGAGAAACTGGCGGAAACCAAACCCTATAATCAAAACATTGGTTACATGGATCGTCTCGACTATGTGTCGATGATGTGTAATGAGCACGGTTACGTGATGGCGATCGAAAAATTACTCGAGCTCGAAATCCCCGAGCGAGCCCAGTACATCCGCGTCATGTTTGACGAAATAACACGCATCCTCAATCACCTCATGTGGATAGGCACGCATGCCCTCGATGTCGGTGCAATGACGATGTTCCTGTATGCATTTCGCGAACGCGAAGATCTGATGGACCTCTACGAAGCGGTTTCCGGTGCACGCATGCATGCGACCTATTATCGACCGGGTGGTGTCGCACGCGACCTGCCCGATGCTATGCCGCAATACCAGGAAAGCCGTTGGCGCAGTAAAAAACAAGCGGGTCGACTGAATGAAAATAGACAGGGAAGCATGCTAGATTTCGCCGAGGATTTTACGCGCCGGTTTCCCGGCTATGTCGATGAGTATGAGACGCTACTGACCGATAACCGCATCTGGAAGCAACGTACCGTGGGTATAGGTGTGGTTTCCGAAGAGCGTGCTTTTCAACTGGGCTTTACAGGTCCGATGTTGAGAGGCTCGGGGGTCGAGTGGGACCTGCGTAAGAAGCAGCCCTACGAGGTTTACGATCGTATGGACTTTGATATTCCGGTCGGAACCAATGGTGATTGTTACGATCGCTACCTGGTTCGTATCGAGGAAATGCGTCAGTCGAATAGCATTGTAAAACAGTGTATCGAATGGTTGCGCTCCAATCCCGGTATCGTCATGACCGAGAACCATAAGGTTGCGGCACCGCGTCGTGAAGTGGTCAAGGCCGATATGGAAGGTCTGATTCATCATTTTAAACTATTCACCGAGGGTTACACCCTGCCCGAGGGCGAGGTTTATACCAGCATCGAACACCCAAAAGGCGAATTTGGTGTTTACCTGATTTCCGATGGCGCTAATAAACCCTATCGAGTTAAGATACGCGCCCCTGGATTTGCGCATTTATCGGCGATGAACGAAATGGCGTCCGGCCATATGCTGGCGGACGTTGTCGCGATTATTGGCACGCAGGACATCGTATTTGGCGAGATTGACAGATAATGGCTATCGAGAATAAATCCAAAATAGACTTACTGTCGGATCATACGCGTGCGGAAATCGACCATTGGGTTGCCAGGTTTCCAGAGGACAGAAAACGCTCCGCGGTATTGTCGGCACTCAACGCCGCGCAACATCAGAACCAGGGTTACCTGACTACGGATTTGATGGACGCGGTTGCCGAATACCTGGACATGGCGGCGATTCATGTATACGAAGTGGCTTCTTTTTACTCGATGTACGAGACCAGGCCTGTGGCGCGTAACAATGTGGCAATTTGTACCAACATCAGTTGCATGTTAATGGGCTCAGACAGCATCGTCGAGCACGTAGAGAAAAAGCTGGGTATCAAAATTGGTGAAAGCACCGAGGATGGCCGTATCTATCTTAAATGCGAGGAAGAGTGCCTCGCCGCCTGTGTCGGTGGACCGATGATGCAGGTCAACCACAAGTATTATGAAAACCTGACAGCGGAAAAAGTCGATGAAATACTGGACGGGCTGGAGTAGGCATGGCTAACGAAGTGTGTTTTGCAAGCTTGCAGTACGACCAGCCCTGGTCAATGGAAAGTTATTTGAAAACGGGTGGTTACCAGGCGTTGAAAAATATTCTTGGCGAGAATGTGTCTCGCGAAGATGTTATCGAACAGGTCAAGGCTTCAGGCTTGCGCGGAAGGGGCGGTGCCGGATTTCCAACCGGTTTGAAATGGAGTTTCATGCCGCGTAATGCGCCGGGTCAAAAATACCTGGTATGCAATTCGGACGAGTCCGAGCCGGGTACCTGTAAAGATCGCGATATCCTGCGATTCAACCCGCATGCGCTGGTCGAGGGCATGATAATCGGCGGCTATGCGATCGGCGCCACGGTCGGTTACAACTACATGCGCGGAGAATTTATGGATGAACCCGCGATCCGTTTCGAAGCCGCAGTCAAAGAAGCCTACGAGGCGGGTTACCTGGGGAAAAATATTTTAGGCAGCGGCGTTGATTTTGATCTTTATCCCGCGCTTGGAGCGGGTGCTTACATTTGCGGTGAAGAGACCGCGTTACTCGAGTCGCTGGAAGGAAAAAAAGGACAGCCTCGCTATAAGCCGCCTTTCCCGGCAAATTATGGTTTATATGGCAAGCCAACAACGATAAACAATACCGAGTCGCTGGCATCGGTGCCGGCTATCATGCGCAACGGTGCGCAGTGGTTTGCAGAATTCGGTATACCTAACAATGGCGGCGTCAAACTGTTTTCGGTGTCCGGGCATGTCAATAAACCGGGTAATTTTGAAGTCAATATGGGTTTGCCTTTCAAGGACCTGCTCGAGCTCGCCGGTGGCGTCGGAGACGGGCGTAAACTCAAGGCCGTGATACCCGGTGGTTCTTCTGTCCCGGTTTTACCGGGTGATGTAATGATGGACTGCACGATGGATTACGATTCGATTGCAAAGGCGGGATCCATGCTCGGATCGGGTGCGGTCATTGTCATGGACGAGACTACCGATATGGTATTGGCATTGCGCCGTATATCGCGGTTTTATTATTCTGAATCCTGTGGACAGTGTACCCCCTGTCGCGAGGGTACCGGCTGGTTATACCGGATGTTGTGCCGCATTGTCGACGGCAAGGGCAGGCCCGAAGATATCACCCGGCTGGAACAGGTATCGCATAAGATCGAAGGGCGTACCATTTGCGCGCTGGGCGATGCGGCGGCGATGCCGGTGTGGAGTTTTATCAAGCATTTTCGCCATGAATTTGAATACTACGTCGAGCACAAACGTTCGCTCGTCGATAACGCCGCCTAGCATGACCGAGAGATAAAGCAGCAATGAGCGACAGCATTACAATCACTATCAATGGACAGGCAATCGAGTCAGAGGCCGGCCGCTTGTTGATAGATGTCGCCGACGATAACGATATCGTGATTCCGCGCTTCTGCTATCACAAGAAGCTATCGGTGGCGGCGAACTGTCGTATGTGCCTGGTTGAAATTGAACGCGCGCCGAAGCCAATGCCCGCCTGCGCGACCCAGGTGGCTGACGGCATGGTGGTGAAAACACGTTCGCAATTGGCGATCGATGCACAAAAATCGACGATGGAGTTCCTCCTCATCAATCATCCCCTCGACTGTCCCATTTGTGACCAGGGCGGTGAGTGTGAGCTACAGGATGTAGCGATGGGATTTGGCGAGGGTATCTCGCAATATACCGAGCAAAAGCGCGTGGTCATGGATAAAAACATAGGGCCCCTGATTGCGACTGATTTTACACGCTGCATACTGTGTACCCGTTGTATACGGTTTGGCGACGAAATTGCTGGTTTACCCGAACTGGGTGCTATCGGTCGGGGCGAACACGTGGAAATCGGAACCTTTATCGAGAAGGCGATTTCTTCTGAATTGTCGGGGAATATAATTGATATATGCCCGGTAGGAGCGCTGACCGCAAAACCCTCACGTTATACCGCTCGTCCCTGGGAATTGACCCAACATGCGGGTGTCGCCGCGCATGACTGTATCGGTTCGAATATTTTCGTGCATACCCGCCGAAATGAAGTCATTCGTGTGGTTCCGCGCGAAAACGAATCGATTAACGAAACCTGGATATCCGATCGGGATAGATTTAGTTATACCGCTTTAAAAAATGATAATCGTATCACCACGCCGAAAATACGTGAGAACGGTAAGCTTAAAGCCGTCGACTGGGAAACCGCGATAACGGTGGCCGTGGAGAAATTATCGGAGACGGCAAACCAGGATGCAAGTTTGATCGCCGCCCTGATTAGCCCGCAGGCAACTCTGGAAGAACATTATCTCGCGCAAAAACTGTTGCGCGGCCTCGGTTCCAACAACATCGATCATCGCTTGTCACAGGTTGATTTTTCTTCTCAGGATAAAACCGCGGTAATGCCCTGGCTTGGCAGGTCGCTGGAATCGGTTGAGTCACTCGACGCCTGTCTGATAGTCGCCGGTAACCTGCAGCAGGAACAACCCATACTGTCGCATCGAATTCGCAAGGCGCGGATAAATAATAACGCCAGGGTTTCATCGATTTGCCACATTGCCGGACAGTACAACTTCGATTTGCACGAAGAGCTAAAAGGCTCGGCTGAACAACTCCTGGATGATCTGGCCGGGGTAGTGCAGGCGCTGTCTCAAGCAAGCGGCAGTGAGCCAGGCGCTCATTTACGCGGATTACTCAAGGGTATCAATCCAGAGGAACAACACGGCTCGATTGCGAAGTCATTGCTGGATGGAAACAGTAGTGCCGTATTCGTCGGTATTCAGTCGCTGACAAATCCCTGGCTGTCGCTGATCGAGGAATTTTGTGAAGCTATTGCCAGGATGAGTGACTCGAGTCTTGGTTATTTGTCGCCAATGGCGAATAGCGCCGGAGCCTGTCTTGCGGGTAGCTTGCCGCATCGGCAGGCCGCTGGTGGCGAAGCCTCTGCAGGTGGACAGCATACCCGTGCGATGATGGACTCAAAACACGGCGTATTCCTGGGTTTCGGTATCAACCCGGGTCTCGACATCA
>QNFD01000255.1 GCA_003645435.1 Gammaproteobacteria bacterium
CGATGGACGATTACAGTCTCGTCTATGACTCAGGACCACTGACAGAACAAATCGAAATCCTCGGCAGACCTGTCGCAAAACTAAACGTCTCTGCCGACGCATCAAGAGCCAACTGGGTGGTGAGAATCTCCGACGTCGCCCCCGACGGGCAGGTGACCCAGGTCGGTGGTGCCGCCTTCAACGGTACACACAGGAACTCTGCAAGAGATCCCGAAGACATCGTGCCCAACGACGTCTTTCCGCTGGAAATTCAACTGCATTTCACAAGTTGGGTGTTTCCGGAGGGTCACAAAATTCGGATCGCGATCTCAAACAGCATGTGGCCCATGCTCTGGCCGACGCACACGCCGTTTACATCGACACTGCAAATCGGTGGAGCAACCGGCGCACGTATCGAGTTACCTGTCGTTCCAATAGGTGAGGAAAGGGCGCCTGACTTCAAAGACCCGGTGATCACAGAAAGAATACCGGGCTATGAAACGTTAGATGCCGGCAACATCACTGGTTACGCGGCAATAACAGAAATCAGGGCTGACCCCGAAACCGGCGAAGCCTATGGATTTGCGACCAACTCAGGCGCCACCCGATACCCCTGGGGCATTGAACGCTTCGAAGAAGAAATCGAACACCGAATTTCAGATGTTAACCCCGCTAACACTTCAGTCATTGGACGCTACGCATTAATCCAGGAATTGGACGACCGAACATTGAGGTTCGAACAGGACGTCTCATTCACCAGCGACGAGGAGAAATTCTATCTTAAGTTTGATCGCAGGGTGTTGGTGGATGGGGAATTGACTGGCGAGAACCAGTGGGACGAAGTGATAGAGAGGGATTTTCAGTAGTAGAACCGAATAAATTGCTGTCGATTAATTCGGTTCGACCCCTTTTTCATGAGACATCGCCCGCTGGGCGGGCTCCTACATTACTAAATAGAATTGTAGGAGCCCGCCGTACGATAGATACACGTTCTGGATCCTCGTGATTGGCCGTCTATCGGCACGGGCGATTGCTGGCCATCCAAGTCAATTTGATACTTCATGTCAGCACCGATTTTGAGTTTATGGGATAGCAGTGGTGTCAGGTCTGTTTCAAGAGTAAACATTTATTTTTGACTGAAACAAATAAACCTGACACCTTTTCTTCAAGACATTATTTGATTAGTCATTGCGAGGTAACTATGAGCACTGCACTGCGCGACATGATGGTTGAGCTACTTAACTTTGCATGCGGATGGACTACGCCTTCGGTCTCATATGAAGCGACACAAAAGAGAATTGAAGGTCGCAGTAACAGGGGCAACTCTTTGGTTGCTTTCCGCAACAGCGACCGACCGTCCCGCGACTATTCGCGCTGGAGGCAGCGCGGAAGCGGATTTCGCATCACTGGCATCATCATCGTTCTGGCAGCTTTTGCTTCAGCGGGACCGGCCGTGGGGCAAGAGGGATCCAACCTTGCGTCCCTGCCGCTCGACGACATGCAGTTTCGGCTCATCGGGCCATTCCGCGGCGGACGATCGATCGCGGTGGTCGGTCATCCCACCGACCGTCTGACCTTCTATTTCGGCTCGGTGGGCGGGGGCGTTTGGAAGACGTTGGACGCCGGGCACAGCTGGAGCAACGTGTCCGATGGATACTTCAAGACCGGGTCCGTTGGTGCACTCGCGCTCGCGCCGTCCAGGCCTGAAACCGTATACGTCGGTATGGGCGAACACGCGATTCGGGGAAATACATCACATGGCGATGGCGTCTACCGCTCAGATGACGGCGGAGCGACGTGGCGTCACCTGGGGTTAGCGGACACTCGCCAGATATCCAACGTAATCGTTCATCCCACCGATCCGGAGTTGGTCTATGTCGCCGCACTCGGACACGCCTGGGGACCTAATGCGGAGCGCGGCATCTACCGCTCGCGAGACGGCGGCACAACCTGGGACAAAGTGCTCTACATGAACGAGGACGTCGGCGCTGGCGATCTTGAGATGGATCCGTCCGATCCAAACGTACTCTACGCCGGGATGTGGCAGGCGCGCCGGTACGCTTGGGGACTTCGCGGAGCGGGCCCTGGTACCGGGCTTTACAAGTCGACCGACGGAGGAGACACCTGGGTGGAGCTGACGAACAACCCGGGATTGCCGACGGGGGAGAATCGCGGCCGAATCGGCGTGACGGTGTCGGGGGCCAACCCGAACCGTGTATGGACGATCATCGAAGCCGAGGATGATCAGACGGGTGTGTTCAGGTCCGATGACGCCGGGGCGACCTGGGAACTGGTGAGCCAACGGGCAGAACTTTTACAACGGCCCTGGTATTACCACAGGATCCATGCTCATCCGACTGACCAGGACCGGGTGTACGTGCAGAACACCCGGCTATGGCACTCCACTGACGGGGGGCGCAATTACGAAATGATCCCGATACCTCACGGGGACAGCCACGATCTCTGGATCGATCCGCAAGATCCGGAGCGGATGATCGAAGCCAACGACGGTGGTGGAAACACCACCTTCAACGGGGGCAAATCCTGGTCGTCCATCTACAACCAGCCGACGGCCCAGTTTTACCACGTGACCGTGGACAGCCGCTTTCCATACCGGGTCTACGGAAATCAGCAGGACAATTCCACGCTCTCGATCCCGAGTCGCTCGGACACCGGTCAGATCGATGAAACCGGGCTCTATACGATCGGGGGAGGCGAGGATGGCTACACTGCCGTCCATCCTGAAGACCCGGACATCATCTACTCCGGCGATCATCACTGGCTCACGCGCTACGATCACCGTACGAAGCAGGTGAAGTACATCTCGCCGTGGAATGAAATCTGGTGGGGTTGGGGAGCGAAGGATCACAAATACCGGTTCCAATGGGTGTTCCCGGTTGTTATCTCTCCGCACGATCCGGAGGCGCTCTACGCTACTTCGCAGGTCGTGCACCGTTCCCGGGATCGTGGCGATTCATGGGAGGTCATCAGCCCGGACCTGACTCGGGCAGACCCCTCGACGTTGGAGACTACCCCCGGGATCGACGATGACCCCGACACCGGTCCGTACTGGGGTCCCATCAAGAGGGATAACACCGGCATCGAGTGGTATGCCACCATCTTCGCCTTTGCGGAATCGCCGCTTCAGGAAGGTCTTTTTTGGGCAGGCTCCGACGATGGCATGGTGCATGTATCCCGTGATGGCGGGGAATCGTGGCAGGATGTGACGCCTGAGGGCTTCCCGGAATTCACCCTGGTCAGCATCATCGAACCGTCGAGTCACGAACCCGGCACGGCTTATCTCGCTGCGAATCGTTACAAGCTGGATGACCTTACTCCATACCTCTTCAAGACCACGGATTACGGCGACAACTGGACGTTGATCACCGCTGGAATAGGTGCCGAAGACTTTGCCCGGGTCATCCGCTCGGACCCCGCGCGGCCGGGTCTGCTTTATGCGGGAACGGAAACGGGGCTGTACGTTTCGTTCGACGACGGTGGGTCGTGGCGCAGGTGGGAGGCGAATTTTCCAGTCGTGCCGGTCCGCGACATGGTGGTAAAAGACGATGATCTTGTCATTGCCACGCACGGCCGGTCCTTCTGGATCTTCGACGACCTGGCCGTGCTGCGCCAGGCCGATGCGGGGATTTTCGCGACCTCAGCTCATCTGTTCCAGCCCGAAGACCCGGTCCGATTCCGCGAAGGTGTGGTCGGCACTCCTCTCAGGGGCCAGAGCCCGCCCGGCGCGACGGGGGAAAATCCGCCGGCCGGTGCTGTCATCTGGTACCACCTTGAGGATCCTGGTCAAACGGTGACCCTGACCTTCCGGGACGAAAGCGGGACCGAGGTTGCGACGTTCAGCAGTCAGGAAGATCCTGACCGGGTGGGCACGCCACGGAACCCGGCACCGGACCCGATCGCGGCCGATGCAGGGCTGAATCGCTTCGTGTGGGACCTTCGTTACCCTGATCCACTGCAGATTCCGGGTGCGATCTACCGGCGTTATGATCCCATTGGACCGATCGCGGCGCCGGGTCGGTATGAAATCGAGCTGCGGAGCGGGGGATTCAGCACGAGTCAATCGTTCGAGGTTCTCCCGGACCCGAGGCTGGACACGACTCAGGAGGAATTCGACGAACTGAACCGTTTTCTCCTCGCCATACGCGACGAGATCACCAGCACCCACGAGACCGTTTTTCGCATCCGCGAACTACGGGCTCGGCTCGAGGTCCAGATCGACAGCGGTCTTTCCGGCGAAGACACCCGGCGCGACGGACAACGCATCGTGCGCGAGCTTCTCATCATTGAAGAGCAGCTGATCCAGTTCCGAGCCAAGGCGACGCAGGATCTCATCAACTACCCGGTGCGCCTGAACGACAAGCTCTCGACGCTGTTCACGTTGGTGGAGAAGTCCGATTCGCCTCCGGCAGCTCAGGACTACGAGCTCTTCGACGATCTGAAGGCGCGGATTAAAGACGTAGTCGATGAACTCGACGACATCGTGGAGGCCACAGACTGGACACGACTTGGAATGGAAGTGAATTGAAGGTTAGGGGGACAGTGACCGTAACTCCGAGGTTAGGGGGACAGTGACCGTAACTCCGGGTAGTTAAGGTCACTGTCCCCATAATTCCGGGTAGTTAAGGTCACTGTCCCCATAATTCAATTCGGTTCGACCCACTGCTGTCCCACTTATTCCATCAATGGGGAGCAAGCTTGAGAATCGCGGCAAGATGCCG
>QNFD01000256.1 GCA_003645435.1 Gammaproteobacteria bacterium
GTGAAACCAGCGTGGCATCGGTTGGTGGTGTTCGGCCCTTGTGTAAGTGAGTACTATTTTCAGTCGGAAAGCCACTGACATCGATAATATCCTTGATGCCAACAGGCAATCCGTGCAGGGCACCGGTCGGCAGACCGCGGCTACGGAATGCGTCAGCCGCGCGCGCCTGCTCCAGGGCTAGTTCCCGGTCCAGATGAGCCCACGCGCCGATCGATTCTTCCAGTTCCTCGATACGATCAAGGCAGGCCTCAACCAGTTGCTGTGAAGTGAGTACACCTTCGTCGATCAACGCCCTGGCTTCACAGGCCGAGAGTGCATAGGCGTTGCCTGGGGATTTATCCTGCATAATTGCCTGGCTTGGCACTATCCTTTAACCGGGACCAAACAGGTAGACAGGCAGCCAGAGCGCAATCCCGGGGAAGTTATATAGCAACACCATGGAAAATATGATAATCGCCAGGTAAGGCATAATGCCGGCAAAAATATCCATTAGCTTGATATGAGGCGGCGCCACGCCCTTCAGGTAATAGGCTGCCATCGCCATCGGTGGCGTCAGGAATGAAGTCTGCAAGTTTAACGCTACCAGAATGCCGAAGAACAATGGATCAACCTGGAAAGTCTCCAGCATGGGCAGGAATATAGGAACAAAAATTATTATTATTTCTGTCCATTCCAGCGGCCAGCCGAGTAAGAAAATGATTGACTGGGCCAATATCAGGAAGCCCACAGTACTCAGTTCCATTGACAGTACCAGTTCCCTTACCAGGTCATGCCCTCCAAGATAAGAAAATACCGAAGCAAAGGTCCATGAGCCGACAAATAACCAGCAAACCATGGCGGAAGTTTTTGCGGTGAGGTAAACCGCCTGCTTCAATCGCTCCCAGGTCAATGAACGGTAGAGTACAGCCAGTACTAGTCCACCGAAAGCGCCAACACCCGCTGCTTCCGCGGGGGTTGCCAATCCCATCAGGATGGCTCCTAATACGCTCATAATGAGCACCGCCAGGGGTACGAAAGAAGTTACCAATTCCCACAATATTTTGTGCATGGGCGGTACATCTTCCTCTTTCGGTTTTGGCGCCAGAGCAGGATTCAATGCGGCTCTGCCGACGACATATATCATGTACATACCAGCCAGCAGCAGGCCTGGAAAGAGTGCCGCGGCGTAGAGTCGCAGGGGTGACAACTCAGCAATCGCAGAATAGACGATTAACATGATCGAGGGTGGTATTAGTATTCCAAGACAGCCACCAGCACAGATAACACCCGAGGCGTATTTTTCATCATAACCGGCTGCCAGCATCGCTGGAAATGCCAACATACCCATCAATGTCACTACCGCGCCGATGATGCCCGAGGCGGTGGCGAATATCGCACAGGTGAAAAGCGCCGCCACCGCCATTGAACCCGGCAGGTTTCGCGCGGCTAGCTGAATACTGAAAAATAATCGATTGACGATATTCGCGCGCTCTACCACGTAACCCATAAACAGGAATAGCGGTACGGCCACCAAAACATCATTCGACATCACAGAAAAGGTATTTTGTACAAACAAATCGAAAATACGATTATCGAAAATGGTTTGCATCCGTAGTTCATCGTAATAGGCGTAATAGCCGAAACCGAGGCCCATCGCAATCAGGGTAAATGCGATGGGAAAGCCCAGCATTACCATGAATATGAATAAACCGAGCATAACGACTGCGATTACCGGATCACTCATTTTCTTTCTCCAGCTTCTTTCTCCAGTTTACGCAAGTCCGCTTGTTCGTTCATGAGCATGGTTTCGGTTTCTTGCACATCGTGCAATCGTGGTGGCCATTCGCCAGTTTTGATACAGATAATGCAACGAACCGCTTCGGCGATACCCTGTAATAAAACCAGTGTGCCGGCGATTGGAATCAGTGTTTTGAAAAAATATATCTGAATGCGTGCCGGGCTGCTCCAGCTCACTTCCTTATAGAACCAGGAATCCGCGGCAAAGCCATATCCATAATAAATCAATGCTACCGCACCTGGCATCAGGAACAGGATATAGAGCACCAGGTCAATCTTGGCCTGCGTCTTCTTGCTGAGCAGGCGATAGAGGACATCACCGCGAACGTGGGCATCCTGTGACAGGGCATAGGCGCCGCACATCATAAACAGTGCGCCATACATTTGAACACTCATGTCGAATGCCCAGACCGTTGGCGCGTTGAGTACGTAACGAACGAATACCTCGTAACAGGTCGAAAAGGTTAATATGACGATACACCAGGCAAATGCCTTTCCAAACCAGGCACTCAAACTATCGATGAAATGAAGTACTCGGGTCATCAGCTCGTCCTCTAACAGCTATACCGACAATCGAAAAAAAATGAGGGCGGCATTAAAAATACCGCCCTCGGGATTGAACTGTTCAAATATGGCTACTAGCCAGGTTTACAGATCGCCAAAGTAGTGCTCGTAGGCTCCCCGATAATCGGGATTATTGTTTAATGCATAAGCGCCGTGCCGCTTGGCCCATGCCTTCTGCGCATCGATAACTTTCTTGAAAAATGGATCTGTTTCAGTGAATCGCTTGACGACAACATCCCAGGCCTTGAGTTGGTCCTTCATGATGCTGCTAGGGGTGCGATAAACGTTAACGCCATATTTCTCTTTCAACAAAACCAGGTCCGCTGAATAACGCTCCATCGCCTTCCAGGCCATATCGGCAGACGCGGCTTCAGATGCATATTCCAGGATTGCCTGGTGCTCTTTCGACAGATTGTCGAAAAGAGTCTTGTTATAAATAATCTCAAAACATTCCTGAGACTGGTGGAAACTGGCCAGATGGTAATGCTTGGAAACATCCTGCATACCAAAATCCTTATCAGAAGTCGGATTATTGAATTCTGCCGCGTCGATCAGGCCGCTTTTCATCGCCGGCTGAATTTCACCGCCGGGTAGTTGCACGACAGACATGCCCATTTCCTGCATTACGTCTGCTGCGAGTCCTACTGTACGGTACTTCAGCCCTTTCATCTGGCTACTCTTTTTAATTTCCTCTTTAAACCAGCCAAGCGGTTGTGCCGGCATTGGCCCGGAAAAGAATCCGACTAAATCCAGTCTTAGGTTGTTATGCATTAGTTCGTAATACAGCTCCTTGCCGCCGCCGTATTGAATCCAGCCCATGAGTTCGTTGGCAGACCAGCCAAAGCAGGGTCCAGTGCCGAACAATGATGCAACAGGGCTTTTTGAATACCAGTAGGCAGTTACCAGATGTGCGCCGTCGATAACACCCTTATGGACCGCGGTCTGCATTTCAGCCGTTTTCACGACCGTGCCAACGCCGAGTAAATCAATCTTCAGCGAACCACCAGACATTTCATTGACACGCTTTACGTAGTCCTGGGCAAATTCGAGGAATATTCCTCCACCCCATGCTGCCTGTACTTTTAATACGACTGGATTTGCCGCAATTGAGATATTTGGTGCGGAGAGTGCTGCTCCACCTGCTATTGCAGCGGCGCCCGTCTTCAAAAACTTACGACGAGATGTTTTTGTATCTGTCATTATTATTTCCTCTTCGGTTTGATGAGTTAAGGTGGCGATAATTTCTTGTCGCTCGCTCATTAGTACGAAGCCAACGATGCGGTTGTTTCAAATCTGGGATTAAATCGCCGTCCCCAGCAGCCATTTTAATCACCAAGTTGAATATTGTATACCAAAAGTTTTACCTGTCTGAAATAACATGTCTTATACAAGTTCTTCAAATTGCGGGGTGTGGCGGGGTAGACGTCGGCGGAAACGCCGCATACCTGCATCTTAATTCCCGCGAGAGGATAATAATTCCTCTCACGCAACCCTGTCGCCGGGTTCTCTACCGTCAAATATTGCGATTAAATTATCGATTGCACGAAACCCCATCGCCTCACGAGTTTCTTCGGTCGCACTGCCAATATGAGGCAGTAAAAAGACATTGTCCAATTGCCTGTATTCGGGGTGGATAGCATCGGGTTCGCCATTAAAGACATCGAGTCCCGCGGCGCCAATGCCACCGCTTTTGAGCGCATTGACAAGGGCATCGTCATCAACCACCGCGCCTCTGGAAGTATTAACTACAATGGCCTGCGAGTGCAGGGCGGCCAATCGTTGTTTGTTCAGCAGGCCGCTGGTTTCAGGCGATGCCGGACAGTGAATCGATAATACATCGATTTGCGATAACATTTCATCGAGATCGGCATGGTATTTCGCGCCTTCGATTGCATTCGATTCCAGCGGCCTGCGATTATGATAGTGAATCGTCATATCAAATCCTCGTGCGCGCCTGGCCAGTACCTGTCCGACCCTCCCCATCCCCAGAATCCCCAGGCGCTTGTTGGTAATTTGCCTGCCCACCATGAATGCAGGGCTCCAGTCTTTCCACTGTTGATTCCTGATAAGCCTTTCTCCCTCACTGGCCCTGCGCGCGGCGCCCAGCATCAGTAACATTGCAATTTCGGCGGTGGCGTCGGAGAGCACATCGGGTGTATTGGTAACGATAATATTTTTTCGCTTCGCAGCCTCCAGGTCGACGTGGTCGACACCCACCGAGTAATTGGCAATCGCTTTTACCTGCGCCGGTAACCCTGCGATTGTCTGCGCTGGAAATTTTTCGGTATGGCATGGCAGTATGGCATCGACATTTTTA
>QNFD01000257.1 GCA_003645435.1 Gammaproteobacteria bacterium
GAATTTTTCCGAAGTAGAGGGTGACCCTTACCAGCTAATAATCCACCCTGAAGGAACAACTCCCGGTGAGGCCAGACAGCGTATTTTTGTATTTTACCCCCGGCGCTCTTCGGCCTATAACACAGCTATCACTTCTATTCTTAATGTGTTCGACGAAAAAAATATCAATGCCGAATTTCTCGTATTTAATTTTCAAAAAGATGCCGGGCGTGGCCAGAAAGGGCTTGTCATGGCCGCCCAATGGGGTGCTGATTTAATATTTTCGATGGGATCCGAGTCCACCGCCTGGTTGTACAAATCCTATAGTGGCGGGGACATACCAGTGATTTCGGTTTGTTCCAAGGATCCTGTTGCACTGGGACAGATCGCTGACTATGAAAATGGCAGTGGTACAAACTTCGCATTTACATCGCTTAATATGCCGGTGAAATGGCAGATGTCCTACATACTTGAGCTCAAGCCTAATTTGAAAAACCTTGGCATTCTGGTCAATAACAAGAACCTAAGTGCTGTTGCGACACAGGCCAAACCGATTGCCGAGTATGTCCGTTCATTCGGTATCCAGGTCATCAATGTGGGGATAGATAATCCGGAACGTGCCAAAGAAGAACTTGCAGATAAGGTACAAAACGCAGTCAGTAAGATGCGAAAAAGTGATCCCCTGCTGGAAGACAGTATCTTCTGGATCACCGGCAGTACTGCCGTATTCCGAGAAATTCAGACGATCAATGAACATTCCGACCGGGTTCCGGTACTCAGTCTGGTGCCCGATGTGGTTAAATCGGGTGACGACAGCGCTGTCATGGCAATCGGCATTACCTTCGACAGCAATGCTCAACTGGCCGCATTCTACGGTGCCGACGTGTTATCGGGCCGGGTAAAAGTCGGAGACCTCGAGGTAGGCATTGTATCTCCGCCTGACATTGCGATTAGTTGGCGTAAAGCTCGTGAGATCGGCATGGAGATTCCGTTCAGTTTTTTCGAGAGTGCCAGTTTTGTGTACGATTATGACGGTAAAATGGTGCGCTACCGGGGTAAGCTGGTCGACAACCAGGATTGATTCTTGCAAATGTTCAGGCGTTAGACCAGTGCCCTTTATATAGCAAGCCTGTGACGCCGATTTGACGAAATCAGAATCCCTTGAAATCCTTTAGAAACTGTCTAAATTCGACTGCTGACAGAGGTTGTGAGTAGTAAAATCCCTGTACATAGCTACAATCCAGGGGCTTCATAAATTCTAGCTGCTCTATTGTTTCAACCCCTTCTACGACTACCTGGAATCCCATCGCATGGGCCAGCGAGACGATAGCCTTAACCATAGCCTGGTCATCAGGGTTTTCTGTTAAGTCAATTATGAAGCTGCGGTCTATTTTTACGAAATCAGCTGGAATTCTTTTCAGGTAACTGAGCGACGAAAAACCAGTCCCAAAATCATCTATCGAAAGACTGACCCCAATTTCCTGGAGAGCGGCAAGCCATGCCATCGCTTCCGGGGAATCACCTATGAAGAGACTTTCGGTAATCTCAAGAGTTAATGACTCTGGTGGCAGGTTGGATTCAGCGAGTTGACGAGCAATGGTTTCACCGGAGAATCCATGCTTCAACTGTTGGCTTGAAACATTGACAGAAAGTTTTAGTGCAGGCAATCCTTCTGTAAGCCAATCATTAGCCTGTTTGCAGGCGGTACCCAGTACCCACTCACCAATAGGACCTATCAGGCCAGTTTCCTCGGCCAGCGGAATAAACTCATCTGGTTGAATCAGTCCACGTTGTGGATGATTCCAGCGCAGCAGGGCTTCCATACCACTCACCTGAACAGTTGAGATGTCTATAATGGGTTGATAGACAAGGAATAGCTCATCGCCAGCGAGTGCGCGACGCAGATCAACCTCCATCTGCATGCGGTGGGTGACTTTGGCACTCATCTCTGGAGAGAAGAATCGATATGTGTTGCGCCCCTCTTCTTTTGCCCTGTACATAGCCATATCAGCGTTTCGTAACAGGGTTATTTCATCCTTTGCATCGTTAGGATAAATAGTGATACCTATACTCGCGCCAACAAAAAAATCCTGTCCCTCAATCGTGAAGGGAGAGGAAAGTCTTTCGAGAACCTTTTCCGAGATTACTGCCGCATCATGATCGTGATTAATTTCGGGCAATATAATGGTAAATTCGTCACCACCGAATCGGGCCACAGTATCAATACTTCGGATGCTTGATTTCAGACGTTTACCGACCTTTATGAGAAGCTCGTCACCAACCATGTGACCAAGACTGTCGTTAACATCCTTGAATCGGTCAAGATCGACGAACATGACTGCGAAGCTTTTGCTATTCCTGAACGCGCTCGCGATCGCCATTGTCATGTGATCGAAAAAAACGGTTCGGTTAGGTAATCCTGTCAATGCATCAAAACTGGCCTGTCGCCTAATATGATCCTCGGCTCGCTTGCGCTCACTGATATCCTGTACTATTGCTACAAAACAGGGGGGTGATTGCTCGTGCGATATTTGCAAAGTAACATCGACCGGATAGCTTGTTCCATCCTTTCTACGGTGAGTGGTTTCAAAACTAATTTCGCTTTGCTTTCCACTACGCAATTGGTCGAGAAACCTGGCGAGGAGGTCATCACCGAAATCTGTTTTTATTTCCATTGGCGTCATCGACATCAATTCATCATGCGTGTATTTAAGATTGTCCAGCGCCGACTGGTTGACCTGAACAAACTTTAAATCGTCGCTTTCAAATACGTAGACCTCATTCGAAGAACGGTCAAGAATCCGGCCCAGGTGCTGAACCATAATTTCAGCCTGGCGAATTCGAGTTGCATCGAGAATGACACCATCAAACACGACTGAACCATCCTCCTGGAGCGACGGACGAGCTATTGCATGGGTGTACTTGAGTTGACCTTCACGGGTTACTATCGAGGCTTCGACATCCCACATTTTTAATTCTTTGGCCGCAGTTAATAGCCTTTCGCGGAAGGTAGCGTGGTATTCAGGGGTAAAGATATCGAACAGGGCGTTAGGATCTTTAAGAATCTCTTCAGGTGAAACGCCGAACAGCTCCCTGGCTCCCTCGCTAATATAGGTATAGCGAATATCACCGTCAGGTGTAACAACTCTTTGATAGACGACGCCCGGAATAGACTCAGCTATAGCAGACAGGCGCTCGCCATCTATTGTAGAATTTTCATCGGAATGCAAAATTAAAGACCTATTGTTCTATCGTAAACCTTGCTTTCCTGATCCCTGCTTTGTATCTATTTTCCCTGAATTAGCCCTGGCAATGCTTACAATCAATTATCAATCAAAATACTTCAAAGCATATTGTCGAACTCGAACTAGATGTCTGTCGACAAATGCCTGAAACATATACATAAATAATAGCACTACTAGCCAGTTTCGCCGGAAAATTATAAGCTCCGGAACAACAATGTAATTAGTCCACAATCGCTGACCTGAAAGCAGCTTCCAGTATCTCTAACTGCGCTATTTGTGACAAAGTTATCTCGATCACTGACGCAGTTAGATCATGAAATCAATACGCCACCATCACCGCGCCACCAGATAACAGGCAGAAAGCCGCGACACTGTCCGGTCCTGGTGGAGCAGAAATCTGACTAAATCCCGCCGCCACTCTCAAGAATTTCCCTTTCCACCAACCAATCCAGTCGAATTTCAACCACCAGGCATGCCAATACCGGTGTCAGGTTTGGCCCGAAAGGGAGTTTCTGCTCCTTTAATCGGGCATCAGCTGGAAAACAGCGATAGTTCCAATGCCTGCTAACATCAGGACAATTTGGATTAATGCTGGTTTTAAGCCGACCTGGCGGTGCAGGTTCGGCACCAGGTCAGCGACAGCGATATAGATAAAACTGGCCGCAGAAAGTGCCAGGATGAATGGCATGGCCTCTCGGCTTGTACTCAGGAAAAAATAGGCAATCACCGCACCAGGTAAGGTTGCCAGTGATGATAGCGTGTTAAGGATCAGCGCCCGTGTCTTTGAATAACCATTATCGAGAAGTATCGCAAAATCACCCACCTCCTGGGGAATTTCATGGGCAATCACGGCTAACGAAGCGGCAATCCCCAATGGTATGGAGGTAAGAAAGGCCGCCGCGATTACAAAACCGTCGACGAAATTGTGGAATGCATCACCGATCAGGATCAATGGCCCGGTTGATCCGTGAACCTCACATTTTGGTTCGTGGCAGTGACGCCAGATCACTATCTTCTCGAGAATAAAGAATATCACTATGCCGACAAGCACAGTTGTGGATATAGTTATCGGTGTAGCTTGTTGCAAACTCCGGGGAATCATTCCGAGAAAAGCCGCACCAAGCAGGGTTCCCGTAGCGAAACTGAGAAGAAAAGGCAGCAGGTTTTTTCTCATGCCCTCTGGAAAGAGCAGCATCAATGCAGCACCAGCGATGGCGCCCACACTTCCGAGGACGCTGAACACGATTATCCAACCTAGTAACATGGCTTTCCTCTTCGGTCACCCAGTTGTTATCATAAACAAGCGATTTCCCGTTTGCATTTATATTCCTTATGTTTATTACTCTTTACGCTGGGTCGGGAAACATCGCACAAAGTAGTGATTCCCGAGATAGTCCACTTCTTTAAGTCTGCCCTCTGCAATCAATTCCC
>QNFD01000258.1 GCA_003645435.1 Gammaproteobacteria bacterium
GCGATCTTCGACATTTGACTCAACAGGATCTCACTTGCCCCCAGCACCTTGCCTACCGCCCGCAGCGCACCTTTGCCGCGAAAGGTCACCACGTTGGCTACCATCGCGGCCCGGTCACGGCCATAACGCGAATAGATATATTGAATCACTTCTTCACGCCGTTCGTGTTCGAAATCGACATCGATATCGGGTGGGTCACCCCGTTCCATGCTGACAAATCGCTCGAACAACAGGTTAAATTGATCAGGGTTTACCGAGGTAATGCCGAGCACGTAACAAACCGTCGAATTTGCCGCCGAGCCCCGCCCCTGGCAAAGTATTTGCTGCTGTCGGGCCCAGCGCACGATATCCCATACGGTGAGAAAATAATCGGCGAAGTTGAGTTGCTCGATGAGGACCAGTTCATGCGCAATCTGATCCATTATCTTCTGCGGAGGATGTCCGTCGAAGCGATCCTGCGCACCCTCATAAGCCAGTAGCGACAGGTAAGACTGGCCACTATGTCCTGCCGGAATCATTTCCTTCGGGTAATGATAGCTCAACTGGTCGAGGTCGAATACGCAGGATCGATTCAACTCTACCGATAATGCCAAAGCACGTTCGTAGTCGGGGATGCGTGCAAATAAACGATGCAGCTCAGACTGGTCGTGCAGGCAACGCTCGCTATTTGGAAACAGATATTGCTGGCAATCATCAAAACCACTGTTGTTACGAATCGCCTGTAGCAGGTCACTCATGCATTTTTGCGCACGCTCGTGGAAAAACACATCCTGGCTCAGGAGTATTTCGATCTTGAACTGGCTCGCCAGCTCAAGACTCGATTTAATCCAGCGATCTTCCGCAGGATGAAGATGACGACTAATAGCGAGGTAAAAATCTCCCCGGAACAAAGAGTGTAATTCATTAAACTGCAGAACAGGGTTTTTACAACGGATTCTTCCTCGCATCGGCTGAATTGCAAACAATCCAGACACATCACTATTGAGTAAATATTCCAGTGGAATAAAGGCCTTATCCTTGCCATCACGATGAGCATAACTCAATAAGCTGTTGAGATTGGTGTAACCCGCCGCATCCCTGGCAATCAGCACCAGCGTATCCTGTATTAGCACCGGCAAATCATGATCCTGCTGGAAGTGTATTTCGGCGCCGTAATTCAACTTCAGGTTTTGATGCTGACCCTGTTTTTTCAAATAATCAAGCTCGCGGTAGCAACGCGCGAGACCGTAACTACCGTCAAAATCGTTAATGCATAGTGAGCTATAGCCGAGGTCATTGGCGCGTCTAACCAGGTCAAGCGGGTGCGAGGCACCCTGCAAAAAACTGAAATTGGTTTTGCATAACCACTCGTTAAAACCGTGGAAAAGATGTTTTTCTGTTCGCATAAGTATCAGCCACTAACCCCCTCACCCCTGCCCTCGACAATTGCTCCTGCATTGTTCTACCACCGGGACGCCGGACCGCTACATCCATGTAGGCGTCTCCCCAGAGGGCGAGGGAGTTTAAAATCACCTGGGGCTAAAAGCGCTTCTAAAAATAGTGATTTTTTCGTGAGAGCAAGGAAGCCCCGCGCGCAGAACCGCAGTGTATAAAACATACATGAGGATTCGAGCACGGGGCTGACGCAGCTATCGCGGAAAAAGCGCATTTTTAGGAGTGCTTTAACAATACTCACCCTGCCTATACCATCTCCCATCATAATTACGGTAAACCCAGCTCGCTCCGCTGCGACTGTCCCTGACTACAAACCAATCCTTGATCTGGCTTTGCGGGTCATCGTGTAGCCACCATGGACTGCTGCCACGTTCAAGGAAAAACCGTTGTCGGGCGGCAGGCACTTCGATCTCATCGGCCGCCTGGTAATAAAATAATGGTCGTTGACTAGAGCTGGCAGACCACTGGTATTCGTCATAACCACTCTCGGCAACACCGCCAATGGGCGTTTTCTGAAATGATTGCTCCGGGTAAAAATTAGCCTGGCTGCGATAAGATTCGATTGGAATCGATAGCTTGTTTTGCAGATCGAACAGGTTTTGATGATTGATATCGCCATCCTCATTGGCAAATAAATCCCATAGTATCGGTGGCAAATGGATACGCTCGCAAACTTCCACGCGCCAGCCGACAAAAGGCATGGCATCGGGCAGATCCAGATCCTTGTCGCGGGCCTGTAGCTTGCCGATCAACTCGGCATAAACATACCAGGCCTGGTACAGGGCCGTTTTAAAGTCGGGTATTTCACGGTGCAGAGAATAGGGATGCCTGAATGAGAGTTCGACATCGATCACCTGGTAATTAAACAGCGTAATTTGCCAAAGCATGCGGTTGATATGTTCACTGTCATCACGGTTAAATTGCTCGCATAACCGTTCGAAATCTTCGCGTAATAGAACCTCGATATAAGGCCACTGGTTAACGGGGTATTCGAGGTCACGTTTGACGGCTGGTCGCACCGGCTGATCGAGCGCAAGCCAGGGGAAGCCATGCAGTTCGGTTGAATTATCAAAAGTCCAGCGCCAGACCCTACCCAACCAGCCTTCGAAACGCCGCGTAATGGCATGATGATCCGCCTGTTGCAAGGCGAAAGGCCCGGCAAGGCCAATGCGATTAATAAATCGTCTAAGCTGGGATTGCCTGGCCCGAAAAGAATCGGTGTTAAAACGTTTCGCCCCTGTAGTTTCAAGATGGATGGCCAGGACCTGCTGTGGCGCAAACCAGCAATCCCAGCCGAGTGACTTGAAAATGTTGCGGTTTAAGCGGCTTTGTAAAAAACAAATACCCTGTGATTTCTGCCGCAGCTGATAAGCCAGGTAAACCAGGCATTGCCAGGGATGATTGGCAAATACAGCAATATAACCATTGCCGTAATGATGGCAGAGGACCCGTTCAAACAACTGTTCGAGCGTACAGGCACATCTTTGCTGTTGCGCCAACCAGAATTGCCGGCAATGGTCGACCCGGCATATCACTATTTGTTCTGACCACAACATGACCGTGGGCGACAGGGCGAACGGGTTAGTGCTCAACTGTTCCGAATGAATCGCCACATAGGCGGGAAAGCCATCGCCCGCGGATAGCTGGTCGAGTTGAATAACGCTGTTAGCCATCGTCGGCGTACACTTCACGCAGTGGTATACGTATTTTACCGGTGGTATGACCCTTGATCACGTGCAGCGAAAATTCATCGTTGCCGCTTTGCCATGTGTTGATACGTAAACTGGCGTATGGATTGCCCTGTTTTTGACTGAGAAAATAATGGCGAATTAAAAATACGATTTGTCGGTGCTTACGTGCCTGTTGACTGACAAAGGCAAGATCACCACTGGAAAAATTTTTAGGTGAATCGATGATGATACGTTTAAAAGTATCCTCCAGAAAAAGTGGCCTGAGTTCACGCACTGGTTTTGCTGAACGAATAAAAAATAAACGCTGCAGATCAATACCGTGGCTGATCCAGCTCGATGCGAAAACGCCGAGGCCGTGATGATGGTAAATCCAGATACTGGTTGGAATAGCATGCTTCAAAAATTGTACCGGGATGAGCCTTCCATTCAAACCCGGCGGTATGCCCCATTCGATCAGGTCGCCTGGTTTGATTGATGCAAAATGGCTATCGAGAGACTCGATGCCCGAGCGCAGTAGTGGGCCCTCGTGTGGACGCGGGCGATTTAGCAATCGTGCCGATACTAAATGCTCGGAAAGGCATGAATCGGCAAATTGCGCGGGGATTGAGGCCATGGTTGTAAAACAGTGACCTAAGTCTTGCGGATAACGCCGACTAACTTGCCGATGATCTGCAAATGCCGGGCGGGCACTTCACGTATAGAAAACTCGGGGTTAGAAGGTATTAACTGGCATCGGTCCCCCACCAGTTTGATACGCTTTAAAGTGATTTCATCTTCGATGCGAACCGCAAGAATATCACCCTTATTCGCCTCCGACTGTAATTTGATCATCGCGATATCGCCATCGGTGATTGCGTCGCCCGACATACTTTCGCCGGCGACACGAATCCCCTGTATATCGCCACCGCCGAAAAAATCACGATTGACCGAAAAGGATTCACTGCTTTCATCAAAAATCGGGGAAGGTGCGCCAGCCGGGATTCGCGCGGCCAGCCTGAACTGCCCGGGCCTTAACTCCTCAACCCTGAAATCCTGTTGCTCCACCACCTGACTGGCAAGCAGGTATTCAGACACGCGCTGTGAGCGTTGCCTGATAAAACCCTTTTTTTCGAGTGCCTTGAGATGGAAGCGGGCGGTGGTATGTTTAAACCCAAATTCACTGGCAATTTCACGCAGTGAAGGAAAAGGCAGGCCCTGCTCCAGGGTCTGCCGCGTATAGTCATAAACCGCCTGTTGGATAGCTGTCAGAGTTTGCATGCGAAGAGTGTAGTATACAACACTGTTATATGCAACAATGTTGTATATAAAGAACCCCCTCATCCCTGCCCTCGACAATTGCTCCTGCATTGTTCTACCACCTACATCCATGTAGGCGTCTCCCCCGAGGGGAGAAGGAGTAATTCCCTCTCCCTCTAGGAGAGGGTTAGGGCGAGGGTGTTTGAGCAGCCCAGAGACTTCCAATAATCTCTACAACCGGTTTCTGAATATCAGATAAAATGCCCGACATGCAACCCGACC
>QNFD01000259.1 GCA_003645435.1 Gammaproteobacteria bacterium
GAGATTCATCAGTTTTGACACCGATTGAATTTTTGTTATCACCCGTTTTTTCTGACTTGCCGCATCACGACGCACACAAATGCCCTGAACCGGAATTTGGCATCCGCAAGCCCGCAAGCCCAACAAAAATCCGGCATGGGTCGAGGCACTACCCGTGGGTACGATAAATCGCTCAGGTTGAATACCCATAGATTCTAGCTGTTGCAAGGTTTCTTCAGCCGCTTCCACATAGCCCAGGGCACCATAGGGCGTATTTGCATTAGACAATGGAATCACGTACGGGTTTTTGCCTTCGGCTTTTAAAACTTCGGCCCGGTCGATCATGGCCTGATCGGCGCCATCCTCGTCCTCGCCAACAGCATAATAGTGAATTTTTGCACCCATTATTTTTACTAAAAATGGATTCCCTGACTCATGATACTCGACCTGATCCCGATCTACGCGATGCTCAAGCTGGACCTCTACGTCCATATTCGTCTTGCGCGCTGCCGCTACTGTCATACGTACGTGATTGGACTGGATTGCCCCGGTCGTCAGTAGAGTATCGGCACCCAGTGATTTTGCATGACCTATGTAGTACTCGAGTTGCCGGCTCTTGTTACCGCCAAAGGCGAGACCGGTACAGTCATCGCGTTTGATCCAGATATTGGTTTGATAGTCATCACTGAGATTGTCCAGTCTTTCCAACGGGGTTGGTTTGTGGCTAAGATTGACAGAGGGAAAGGAACTGGTAAGCATCGACAAGACCATGTTTGATTGCACGAACTGTGACTATATCATGGCCGCGCTCTGCCAGGCAGATATTGCATACAACCCCCTCTCCCCGGAGGGGAGAGGGAGTATCCTACAGCCGTTTAGTTTTTGAGTGCTCTTGCTCTAGATTTACCAGAAAATAGTAATATAGGACTAGTTGGTAAAACTCACGAAATATCAAGCCAACCACCGAATTAAAATAACCCCGCAGACGACTAACACCGATGCGAAAATACGCTGACGCCCGAAGGATTCACGAAACACCAGAGTACCTATCAGCGCGGCAAAGATGACACTGGTTTCACGCAGTGACGAGACCATTGCCATCGAGCTTAATCCGAGGGCGAAAATTACCAGTCCGTAGGCCGCAGAAGAAGCCAGTCCGCCCATTACAATCTTGCCCGGTTTGGCGCGCATGTAACCGAACCAGCCGTCCCGATCTATAAATAATAAAATCAGGCAAATTGGTATGGGTTCGAGCGCAAATAGCCAGAGAATGTAACTCAGGCTATTACCAGCCGCCCTCACCCCTAAACCGTCGGTTACCGTATAGGTCGCAATCAATACCGAAGTGGCAAGCCCCCATCGCAGTGCGAGCGGTGAAATCCGGCCAAACCGGCCACCCAGCAAGGTAATACTGACCAGTCCGAAACTGATCAGGCCGATGCCGAGCATCGATCCGGGTGATAACCATTCATGCGCGAATACAGCTGCGCCGATTGCAACCAGCACGGGCGCCAGGCCGCGAAACAGGGGATACATTTGTGACAAATCACCCGCACGGTAAGATTTGGCGAGGGTGAAATAGTAAAAATTATGCCAGATAACCGATAACAGAATCATCGGCCAGCTTTCCACCAGGGGTAAAGGAATAACGAACAGAAAAGGCAGGCAAACCATGGCGCCAAGCAGTTGATATGAGGCAATGCTGTACTCCGGCGTGCCGCCGGACTTGGCCATTGCATTCCAGCTTGCGTGTAATAGCGCAGCGAACAGAACAAGCCCGATTACCAGGGGTGTCACCAGGCACTACCCATCTGGATATACCAATAGGTATCTTCCGGACCCTGGGCTACGTCTATACCAACGTGCATGCCAAGCTTCCGTGCCATCATGTAGCGTATACCGATACCCTTTGTTGCTCGACTCGGCGCCTCGTCTAAATCACTGAAGCTTTCCGCAGCCACGCCTATACCGAGAAATCCGATCGCACTGACACGCGGATGAAAATTCCAGCGAACCTCGGTTTCAGCGACGGCAACGGCCTCACCCTGGTAACGCAGTGCCGGTATACCGCGGAGTTCGATAAAAGGCACCGAGTAAAATGGTAGATCTCCATCCACATATTGAAGGTCAAAACGTAACCCGGGCACCCATTTCGGATCTGGATTCCACCACTTATGCAGGGATGCGTCATACCTGCTGTAATCAAAGTCACTGCCGATGGCCTTGTCATTCACGGTCGCACTGATCTCTGCCTCGGTACCGGAGCTGGGTGTAAATATGGTATCGCGACTATCATAGGCTAGAAAAATTCCGAGGCCCGACTGTCGGGAAGTTCGACCAATGGTGGGAAGTCCAGGAATTATCTGTCCCAGGTCGAAACTAGCATCAACCTGTAGAAAGGTATAGCCGGCGCCAAGGAAAAAATAGCTGTCCTTCAAACGCCAGGAAATATCCTGATCGATAAACAGCCCCTCAGCATTGAAGTCGAGGCCATTGGTGAGATCAGGAAATCCTGGCAGGCCGAAAAACTTCATATTTATCGAGGCATAACCAATTACGCCATCATAGCGTACGCTGTCATCCTTCCAGTGTGCAAAATGACCACCGCCGACAAGCCAGGTACCATTGTTGGTGCCGGCGGCTGCCACGGCAGTGACATCGGGTAGCACGAAATCTGTCACCGGACCTGCTTCTGAATCAGCTTCGATGCCTGGGCCTATGTCGGGTAACTCCTCGTCTACCTTAATTCCGGCATTCGCGGATTGCTCTTCAGTATAGCCTTCCGGCGGATGAAAAAATAAAGCCGCCAGGCCAAGACCTTCGCCCACGGCCGGTTCGGTAATAATAATAGGTACCGGCATGAAGCCAACGGCATTATTCAGTACCCAGTCGCTGACATCGAACCAACCGTCGCTCGGGTCCTTTAACTGGTTGAAAATAGAATCGGCGTAAATATGGGGAGCTGATAGCAACAGACAAGCGGCCAGCGCCAGCCTTGTCGCTTCCGCTACAAACTGGGAACGGTTATTCAACACGACGATGTCTCGATCAATCTCGCAGTCCAACAAAAGTATAAATGGCTCTGCATGAAAATCATGTAATGCTAGATAGCTTCTAAAAAAAGCAATCGTCATGCCGGCGCAGGCCGGTATCCATAAAAATCGAAGCCAGTATTTAAATACTTAGAAAATTTGCCAATAGATTCCGGCTTAAAAACATGCCGGAATGACGTTCTATCTTACTACATGATTTTCTTGCAGAGCCGATAAAGTATATAACAATGCCACGACAGGAATTCTGCGATCGGTGAATGTGGCAGCGTCTATTTAACTACCGTCACCGTACATTGCGCATGCCGCACGACCTTGGCAGCGCAGGAACCCAGCAATAGATTCTCTATCTGGCTGTTATGCGAGGCGATTACGATCAAATCAATATTATCTTTTTGCGCCCGCTTCAAAATTAGCTCGGCAGGATTCCCCTCGTTGACGATAGCCCTGGTTTCAATGTCGTCCGGGATATTATCATCGATATACTGCTTCAAATGGCGGGCAATTTCTTTCAATGCGCTCTTTACCGCCCCCTTATCAAAATAGGAGGCAACAATCGGCATTCCAAAACCAGGCGCGACAGTCATGACAGTGAGTTTTGCATTTGACCGCCGGGCTTCTTCAACTGCAATCTTCAGGGCTTTCTCGGCTTCAACGGTGTGTTCCATATCGACTGGAAAAAGAATGTTCTCATACATGACTAGCTGCCTCTACTGGAGTAATTTTATCTTTATCACGCCGGACGGTCTGAACCTTCCAGACAAATATCAATAGCAGTATTGCGGGTATATAAAACCAGCGCTTATTCGGCGTGTCGGCTTTTCTCTGAACGTCAACAACTTCCCAGTCGAAATCAATCTTCTGTTTATCGGCGGCGCTGCCAAACACGATATTATCTACAAACATCTTACCGCCTTCGTCCCGAAGTTCGAGGCCCGCGGCCATCTCTATGCGGTCCTTACCAGGTCCGGGCGCGCCAACGGGTAACATAACCACCTTGTCTACCAGGTCACCTTCAAGGGTTTCACCCATGACGTGGACCCTCAATAATCCATTCGCCGGTTGCTCCTCGGCAACTTCATAGATTTTACTGGCCTCTACCTTGACCAGTGGGTCGTAAATCATATCCATGAAGAATCCGGGGCGGAATAGCGTGAAGGTAATAAGCAATAATGCGACCGTTTCCCATTTCTTGCTATGCGTGATAAAAAACCCCTGCGTCGCCGCGGCAAACAACAGCATCGCTACCAAGGCCGAGCTAACCACCACAAATAAATGGATCGGTCCGGTGATGCCGATCAGTAGCAATTCGGTATTAAAGATAAACATGAAAGGCAGCACACCGGTACGTATGTCGTACATAAACCCCTGAACGCCTGTTTTAATCGGGTCGCCTCCGGAAATAGCCGCCGCCGCATAGGCCGCCAGACCCACCGGCGGGGTATCGTCCGCGAGTATACCAAAATAGAATACGAACAAGTGGACCGCAATCAATGGCACGATCAGACCATTACTGGCGCCGACCGAGACAATGACTGGCGCCATCAATGAGGAAACAACGATGTAGTTTGCCGTGGTCGGCAGACC
>QNFD01000260.1 GCA_003645435.1 Gammaproteobacteria bacterium
AGCATATGGGTGGCAAAGGAATTCCTCAAGGCGTGTGGTGACAGATGCTGATCGAGTGACTGTCGTTTAACCAGTGCATTTAGCCTGCTTTGTACATTACGGTGTGAAATGCGCTTTCCCTGCTTGCTCAAAAACAATGCCTGCTGGTCCTCGTCCCGACAGAAGTCGCGGCGAATTCTTAACCAGCGCCGAATAGCGTCGATTGCCTTTGCGCCGATGGGCAGGTAGCGGGTCTTATTGCCCTTACCGGTAACGATGAGTTGCTGTTGGCCAAGATCGATATCGGTTAAATCAATGCCAACCAGTTCGGCCAGGCGCAGCCCCGAAGAATAAATCAACTCGAACATTGCCAGATCGCGCACCAGCAATTCATCGTCGTTGCTCTGGTGGTGAAGTAATTGGCCTAATTGTTCGGCATCGCAGGTTTTTGGCAATATCTGGTCACTCTTTGGTGCGCTGACCTCCTTTGCCGGATTGCTTTTCATCACGCCCTGGCGAATAAGGAATTGATAAAAGCCGCGTATCGAAGACAGCTCGCGCTGTATCGAGCGGCTCTTCAGACCGTTACGAAAGCGATAAGCCGCGTAAGCACTGACCTCGTTAAAGGATACCTGGTTCCAGCAATCGATGCCGCGCGCGTGCAGAAATTCAGCCAGATTGCCGAGATCGCGCGCATAGTTCTTGCAGGTATGCGGGGAGTAATACTTTTCACTGCGCAACATCTGGATAAAGTTTCCCAGATGTTCTTCGGGTTTCATGAATTAAGCGCTCAATAATCCTTGTATACGGGTACTGACCAGTTCACCGAGCTGTTCCAGAAATATAGTCCCCATATCCTGGTTGAAGCGGGCCTTGCTACTACTGCCAAGGCAGAGCAAACCGAGTTCGTTGGTATGGTAAAGCGGTACCAGGGCACTGGACTCGACCTTGATATCAACCCCGAACAGTTCGCTATTTACCTGCTCATCGAGCTGTCCGCAGACAGGTTTACGTTTTTCCAGCCAGGGTTTTATTGTATCCACGATACCACTTTCTTTATCCAGGTAGTGGGCACTAAGCCGGTTCTTGTTATCGCTTATGCCAGGCAGAAACTTAAAACGAACATAGTCGGTGTAGAAAAAAGTCTGCACCTGGTCCTGGACCATGGCGAGTACATCGTGCAACTGATTGGCGCTCATCAACTCTATCGAAAGACGATGAAAGCGTTGATTCAGCTCTTCATTTTCACGCGCAATACTAACCAGTTCCGACAGCTTCTTTTTCAGGGACTGGTTTTCATTACGCAGGATTTTCAACTGTCGTTCTACCAGTGAGATAACGTCGCCGCCATAATGTGGAATTGACAGGGCCGTGAAAACCTCGGGATAAGACTCCAGCACGCCAGGATTCTTTTGCAAATAGTCGATCACTTTCGCCTCTTCGGACTGGGAGTTTTCGTCTGGTTTTGCCGTTGTTTTACTCATTATTTATTTCACCATGAAATGCCATTACAGTTTCTCCCGTCATCATAACGGGGTTTCCCTCGCCTTGCCATTCGAGTTTGAGATCACCGCCGAGAAGATGCGCCTGTGCCTGTTGATCGAGCAGTCCCAGGCGTTGGCCGGCGGCCAATGCGGCGCAGGCGCCACTGCCGCAGGCACTGGTCTCACCGACACCGCGTTCAAACACGCGCAAATTAAAATTAGCCCGGTCGGTAACTTGCATGAAACCGACATTCACGCGTTGCGGAAAAAACGGGTGCGATTCCAGCAAGGGGCCCAGGGATTCGACATTGGCCCGGGATACATCATCAACTTGAATGACAATATGCGGGTTGCCGATCGCCAGGGCGCTGAACTGGATAGTCTGGCCGTTGATATCGAGCGAATACTGATCTGCCCGCGTTTCCGTATCGAGCGGTATGCGTTGCGGGTCGAACTGCGGGACGCCCATATTCACTCGAACCCGGGTATCATCCAGCATTTCCAGTTTTATCAGGCCGCTATTGGTTTCAACCGTTATCACATCGAGATCGGTCAGATTTTGTTCGCGTACAAAGCGCGCGAAGCAGCGGGCACCATTGCCGCATTGTTCCACTTCACCGCCATCGGCGTTAAAAATGCGGTATTTGAAATGCGCCTGGTCGGTTTCGGCTGCCTCGACGACCAAAAGCTGATCGAAACCGATGCCGGTATTGCGCCGGGCCCAGTCGCGAATTCGTTCCGGTTCGGGCACAAAGTCCTGGTTAATCGCATCGATAACGATGAAATCATTACCCAGTCCGTGCATTTTCGAAAATTTTAATCGCATTAATTACACCGGTTCAGGGTAATACCGACTCACCCCGGATCAGGTCATCGAATACTTCGCGCTCCCGCACACAATAATGTTTATCGCCATCGACCATGACTTCCGCCGCACGGTTACGTGAATTGTAGTTTGAAGCCATCGAAAAACCATAGGCGCCTGCCGACCTTATAGCGAGCAAGTCATGTTGCGCGATTGGTAATTCACGGTCCTTGCCGAGGAAGTCACTCGATTCGCAGATTGCGCCGACGATGTCATAAAGCATCGGGGGTTGATCACTGTTACGATCGACGCGAATGATTTCGAGCCAGGCGCTATATAGTGACGGTCGCAGCATATCGTTCATGGCCGCATCGATCACGGCAAAGTTTTTGTCTTGCGAATGTTTGATGTAGTTGACCTGGCTAACCAGCAGGCCCGCATTACCAGCGATAGCCCGCCCCGGCTCGATCAGGATTCTGCCTTCGAAACCATCGAGTTGATTTTTTAATGCTTCAGACCATTCTTTCGGTGAAGGGGGTGTTTCGTCCTTATAACGAATGCCGAGCCCGCCGCCGAGGTCGAGATGTTGAATATAAATGCCCTTGACCTGTAGCTGCTGGATCAGATAAAGCAATCGCTCGAGTGCGTCGATGTAGGGAGATAGCTCGGTGAGTTGGGAACCGATATGGCAATCGATGCCGATCACATCAATATGGGCCATCTCGCTGGCCCGCTGGTAAACCTGCTCAGCGTCGTTGAAGTTAATGCCAAACTTGTTTTCTTTCAATCCCGTGGAAATATAGGGGTGAGTTTTGGCGTCGACATCAGGATTAACCCGAAACGATACTTTCGCCACCTGCTTCTTATGTTCGGCTATCTGGTTGAGCAGCACGAGTTCCTGCTCCGATTCAACATTAAAACAGTGGATGCCACAGTCCAGCGCCATTTCTATTTCCTGCGGCAGTTTACCAACGCCGGAGAACACGATTTTGTCCGGCTCTCCACCAGCGGCTAGCACGCGTTGCAATTCGCCACCGGAAACGATGTCGAAACCCGACCCCAGTCGCGCCAGCACATTCAGCACCGCCAGGTTCGAGTTCGCCTTCACCGCGTAACAGACCAGGTGGTCGCGACCCGCGAGGGCCTGGTCAAAGGCATGCCAGTGTCGTTCCAGCGTCGCGCGCGAATAGACGTACAGCGGTGTACCGTAGGTTTCAGCAAGCTCTTTGATGGCGACATCTTCACAATACAGGTTGTCGCCTTTGTAATTAAAATGATCCAATGGGTTATTAGTCCTTCAAGGGTTGTGTCAGGCAACTACTCAGTTTTCTCAGCCTTTTCGTCTTCTTCGGGTATAAATAGAGGGCCTTTATTACCGCAGGCGCTTAAACCAGCACAGAGCAGGACCAGGACTAACAGGGTAATAATACGATTGTGCATGAGTACGGGTTCGGCTAAAGCGGCTATTATGTTGCCGCGACAGGCGATTAACAAGTCGATAATTGGGTTCTTAATCGGAAAAAAGATGGCTTTATCCAGGGGCTGATCTATCGACCCTCACCCTAACCCTCTCCCAGAGGGAGAGGGAACTTGGATACGCCCTCTTCCTCTGGGAGAGGGCAGGGGTGAGGGCTAACTAAATCAAGGAATAACTTAAATAGCTAGCGCTTGCCGTCTACAACGAAGCGGCTCTGAAGGTCAGGGCCATTTCTACTACGCGAAGCGACATGAACATATACAAGACAATGAGACCTGCAATCAGTGCCCTGTGATGTTTGAGCCTGGCTATTCTCCTGATGCCATCCAGTAAATTCAGGATGATTAAAAAGCAGGCCAGCGCAACGACTCCAATCCCCGAGTATTTAAATGAAATGAGATCCAAAATTGACTCGGTGTCGGGCCTCATTTCCTGCAAGCCGATGGCCAGGATAAATGCACAAACCAGGAAATTACGAGCGTGCTCAAACACCGCCCTTGCCAGACCGGCACTCAGTGCGTGATTAATTTGTTCGACACCTTTCATTCGGAACAGGATGGCATCTAACTACCGGACCGGTCTTGCAGATGCACTTCTGGTTTATCGGTATCGGGCAGGCTAAACCGCAGTATCAGATAACCGGCTATACCAGAGATCAACGAGCCTTCAATTATGCCGAGACGCTCATCGAATAACAGGTTAACTCCGGTTTCTTCGAAGGCCAGTGAGCCGATAAACAGGCTCATGGTGAAACCGATGCCGCAGAGCGCGGCGGTGCCATACAGCGAGGCCCAGGACATGCCTTTTGGTAAGCGCGTCAGACCGAGTTGAATCACAATCCAGCAGAGTCCGAATACACCG
>QNFD01000261.1 GCA_003645435.1 Gammaproteobacteria bacterium
GGTTCATCGATGACCACGCTGCCGTAATCGTTGAACACCACGATTGAGGTATCCTTGCCTTCCTCGTCTTCAAGCAGTGTCACGGTTGCCGATGCCTCGATAGTCACCCCGTTCTCTTCCCTGCGTTCGAATACTTCGCCGGCCACGTGTGTACCGCGAACCCCGATCGTCGCCGTGGTAAGACTCACGCTCATGGATTCCGGCTTTTTCTTTGACAGCAGGCCGGAAACGAAACGGAACGCACCTTTCAGAATGCTGGCGCCGAAACCGAGTACTGCATCTTCGCTTTCGTCATAGGCGTCAACCTTCATTTTGGCCTCGGGGCCCAGGGTGAAAAAGGTTTTATCGAGAAAACGCATGTTGAGTCGGGAGTCCTCACCCGTGCTCAGCTCATCCCCCGAATAGATGATCGAGCCGACTTCCAGGTCGCTTTTCCAGAAGGTCCCCGCTACCCAGGCTTCACCTTCAATCGCCGTGACTTTGCCTGCGGGGCTCTTGGCAGCAGCGGGAAAGGACAGGAAGGCGCAGATCAACACCAGCAGACCGGCAATAATCGGCCGCAGGGGTTGTCTTGCCTTCACAGATCCGGCGCGATGATTGATTTTGTTGCTGGACATTCGATTAAGGTATTTCATGATGTCAGCTCCGCTGATCAGAACTCGATTAGCGCACCCGCGGACAGGGACCAGGTTTCGAAAAAATCATGCTCGAGCAACTTCTCGTAGGTTATGAAATACTGCGTCCCGGAATTTGCCGCCAGCACCAGGCCGAGCGTGGCAATTCCGTAGTTGCGATCCGGATCATCGGTCTCGAGAATAAATTCGGTGGGATGTTGATCGGGTATCAGCACTAGCTTGGCGGCGAACTTTTGCGGGTCCTGCTGATCCTCGTAGACGGCGGCAAGACTCGCATTCGGGATCAGCGCGCCCCATCCCACGTCTATCGAAAAGCTGCCGTTTACGCCGAGCGAAAAGGCGCTCGATTGCGTGTCTTGATCGGGATACTCGAGTTCGAAGCCAGTGTCGCCTTTTTCCTCGTACCCATCAACATCGGTATCGCTGTAGTCCCAGTTAGCGAACCAGCCGACCGAGTAGTTGCCCAGATACCAGTCGTATCCGCCCGAGATGCCGACCATGGTCTGGTCGCCGTCGTAGTCGCTTTTAACCGTTCCGCTGATGTCTAAAGGGAAACCGGCACCGCTACTATCGCCATCGATGGTGAAATTACGCGTATTGGTATATTCCAGCGGCGCATAGCCGATATACCCATTGATATAACCGCCCGCTCCTATCAGGTAGGTCAGGTAGGCGATCAGTGACTGGCTTTCGGTTTCCAGTTCCCCGGCATCGCCGTCGTAATCGGCTTCGTCCTTGGTGATACCAAAGGCGGCCCCGGCTACCAGAGCATCGTTGAATCGATAGTCGAGCCCGATCACGACACTCTCGAGTTCGGAGTCGTAACCCAGTTCGTGAGTGGTCTCGTCGCGCTCCGTCTCACCGCCCTGTACCGACAGCAACAGGCCCCAACCGCCCCTCGGTGCAACCTCGTCCTGTAGTTCGTCAAGTCGATCCTGGATGCTGTCCGCCTGTAGCTTTGCGACCGCCTCCGAGGTGCTGGTCTGGGCTCCTATCGAGCCGACACCCGAGGTACTGGAATAATTTTCCGAGCTGGTAAAGCCGCCGCTGATCAGCTGGGAGCAAATCGCATCGCCGTATGCAGTTTGTTCATCGTCGGTCCAGTTGTACGGAGGAGCAGACAGAACCGCGTTCCCCAGCAGGCAGGGTTCGATGTAATAGTCAACGAAATCCTGGTCGACGGTGTTTGGTGCCGCCGAGGCGTTAAACGACAACAGCCCGATTGAAAAGCCGGACAGCAAAATGGCGGCGTTGCGCATTGTCCGCCTGGCCGACGACACGATGTTGCTACGATCTCGCTTGATACTTTCCATCCTCGACCCCGTTATTTTTATTCAGCACGGACCATTCTACACCGCCGGGAACAAAATTAAACGCCGATGGTTTTGATTACGAGTATGACGGCATTCTGCTTTACCTGAGCTGGAACCATCAAGCCGCCGTTGCCTGGCGGTAACGATTCCTTGCTATTTGGTGCCCGGAGCCGGAGTCGAACTGCCTTTAATTTCAATAACTTATGTGGCCTTGGCGTAGGTTTGGCGTAGGCGTAGGCGTAAATATGGCATATTTAAAAAAACATGTTAAGTCATCGTCGGGTCGTGGTAAACAAAAAGGGAATAGATCTCCAGATTGTTATAGAACCCTTCGATTACGGAGGGAGGTGCCTCATCGATAGAAAGGGCAAGCACATGAAAATCCGGTCCGCCGAGTTTTTCCCGCAATTGATCTAGGGCCGGCATTTCCTCTCAGCAGAGAGCACACCAGGTTGCCCAGATATTAAGTAACACGAAGCTTCCCCGAAATGCTTCAAGTGTTATTTCACGATTCTTGCGATTCATGAATCTCAGTTCGGGCATTGCCTGGGGTGTCTGAAAATAACTAAAGATCGAAGTCTTATTATGAAAATCACCACTTGCCGAGTCGCCCACCGTATCTGATGACAATCTTCGATCGAAAACACCAGACTCGTAATAGACATAAAGCAACATGCCGGCCCCTATCCCGCCGACAGTGATAGCCAGAATCCAGGGATTCAGATTTTTCATTTGCGAATTTTTAGTTTAATCACTGCAATAACTGTGGAATCAACTCGAGGTATGGCACGTATCCTTCGATTTTCTCGCCGTTGCTTTTGATCAGTGCCGGAGCGCCACGAATACCCACCTGATTACCGACGAGATAGCCGCGGTCGATTATCGCAGCTCGGGCGCAATCGCCGGGAGGCAATCCTTCAAAGCGACTGTTTTTGGCATCTGTTATCGCCTTGTTTCTATCGTCAGCACACCATACCGACTTCAGTGATGTTATGTGGCGAAAACTACTGATAATACACCTGCTTTTTATACTGGCTCTACTGCCGGTAGCGCAGGCTATCAGCCCGACCGTCGCTCCTGTAGAGGCCGGCCAGACTTCGCATGAACTGATGGTCATGGATTGCGGGCAGATAGATACCAATAAATGTGTTGATTATGAAACCTGTGTTTCAGGTGGGCACTCGAGTTGCGACACTAAAACCAGGTCAACTCTGTTGTTACCCGCATTGCCGGAACACCCGGAAATGTCACATATGACGAGACAGTGAGGTACAGTGGTTTTACTATCGAGTGCACTATAGCCGAGGGCAAACCCGCTCAATTTCAAGTGATAAGCAGGTATTCTTCTGCCACGATTCCACCAGATCATGAGAAATCCAATGAAAGATATATGATGAATATGGGTATGAACATGATGCAGATGATGATTGAATATCAGGGTCAGGTCGAATGACCTGCCCGGTTCCTTTGAGAGTGTTCGACCCAGCGTTTTGCCTGTTGTTCCGAGTCGACCCGTTACAGGATCTAGTCGCTAACGCTTTCGACGACGCTTCTTCCCTTTCGACTGGCCGCCGGACGATTTGGCCGCTGTAGTTTTCTTGCGAAGTTTTGCGCGGCGCCGTTTCTCCAGCGTAACGAGGATGAAGCCGATTACGATCAGCCCCCCCACAGGGTATGCCCAGGATGGCAGGCGAAAGCGCCCTAGATCCCCCTCGACGAACCCACCGGCGATGAAATTGGCTTCGTGTATGCGCACCGTCGTATTGTCAGTTGGGTCGAATTTGACCCGGAGTTGGGCCTGGCTGGACCCCGCGCGAAGCGTCAGATTCTGACGGAGATCTGAATTGTGCAAGTGCAGATGAAGGGAATAGTAACCGGAAGAGTCGGTTTTGCCGGAACCCAACAATTTGCCGTCTTTGAACACCGCGACTTCCTTGCTAGCGATGCCTCGTTCCTCGGCATCGAGCAAATACCCTCGAATGTTGTATCGATGATCGGCCTCATGTTCTGCCCGAAGAGGGCCTGTCATCAGGAAAAAGACGAGACCCAGGATCAAAGTCGCCGCCCTGAGGGTTGAACCACAATAACTCATCGATTGCAGAATCTTTCTAGCCAGAAACGACTGGATTTTAACATCAGGTTGCATCCGAATGTTTCAATAAATTCTAATCCCGTAACGAAATTTCACGCATCAAAGGTTCATGCGGTTAAGCCGTAGCGCGTAGGCGATAACCAATACCGAGCTGAAATTCAACGCCGCCACTATGATAATCATGCCAGACAGGATTCCGATCCAGAGATAGGGCACGTTGGCAGCGACGGCTACATCGGAAATATTTCTGACCAATGACTACGATGTTAACAGTGTAATCCGGCGAATTCGGCAACTTTTCCGGTGTTGATCTCCAATAAAGATTGACCTGTAAGTAGGACACAAGTTGTAACATTTCTTTATCCCGCTGCGAGCCAGACTTCTAACCCGGCGATACAGATAGCACTACCGACATAACGAGGTGAGAGTTTATGGAATGGATAATCGAAAACTGGCCCTGGATTCTGATTGCTATTGCGTTTTTAGCAATGCA
>QNFD01000262.1 GCA_003645435.1 Gammaproteobacteria bacterium
GATTGAGGATGCGTGTTATTTCGTCAAACATGACGCGGATGTATTTGGCCCGCTCGGGAATCTCGAGTTCGAGTAACTTTTCGATTGCCATCACGTAGCCGTGCTCGTTACACATCATCGACACATAGTCGAGACGATCCATGTAACCAATATTCTGATTATAGGGCTTGGTTTCCGCCAGTTTCTCGGTACCCCGATGCAACAGGCCAATATGCGGGTCGGCACGTTCGATAACTTCGCCATCCATCTCGAGCACCAGGCGCAGGACACCATGCGCGGCAGGATGCTGGGGGCCGAAATTGAGCGTATAGTTTTTTATTTCAGGCATCGCCGTTTGCCTCATCCCGCTCATCTGTCATCTTTTCATCAACTACATAGCGATTGTCATCTCTGATGACTTTGGGTACCAGCACTCGCGGCTCAATCGTCACCGGTTCATAAACGACACGTTCCTTGATCGGGTCATAACGCATTTCGACATTACCGATGAGCGGGAAATCTTTACGGAACGGATGCCCGATAAATCCATAGTCAGTTAAAATACGGCGCAAATCAGGATGATCGGAAAACAGAATGCCAAACAGATCAAAAGCCTCGCGTTCGTACCAGTTTGCCACGGTCCAGACCCCGGTAAGCGTTGGCAGCACGGGAAAGTTATCGTCCGTGGCGAAAACTTTCAGGCGTAGACGCCTGTTTTTGCTGTATGACAGTAAATGATAGGCGGCGGCAAATCGTTTACCCGGCTCCACCGCGGACTTGAGCTCGTCGCCAAACTGCAATCGACCGGTAGAGTCAGCTGCATTGACGCCGCGGCTAAAGCCTGCCCGACTAGCGTCGTTAGTCTGCCATTCCGCCTGCCCGAACTGGGAGTAGTCGACACCGGAGATATCTACCAGTTGCTCAAACTGAAAATCCTCGCCATCGCGTAACCCGGTAGCGACTTCGACCAGGTTTTCGGCGCTTACCACGACGTTAACTTCTCGCACAGCGACATCAACTGAGATCAGCCTTTCACCGAAATGACCGCGCAGCGAGTCAGCCAATTGCTGTTGTGAATTCGACATGTTAGCGGGCTATGGTATTAGTACGTTTTATTTTGGCTTGCAACTGAATGATTCCGTACAGAAGCGCTTCCGCGGTAGGCGGACAACCGGGCACATAGACATCCACCGGTATGACACGATCACAACCGCGCACTACCGAATAGGAGTAATGATAATAACCGCCGCCATTGGCACAGGAACCCATCGAGATAACCCAACGCGGTTCGGCCATTTGATCGTAGACCTTTCTTAAAGCCGGGGCCATCTTGTTGACCAGGGTACCGGCGACGATCATGACGTCGGATTGCCGCGGACTGCCGCGGAAAATGATACCGAATCGATCAAGATCGTATCGAGAAGCACCTGCCTGCATCATTTCGACCGCGCAACAGGCGAGGCCAAAGGTCATCGGCCACATCGAACCTGTACGCGCCCAGTTAATTAACTTATCCGCAGAGGTAGTCATGAAACCCTGCTCGAATACACCTTCTATTCCCATTCGAGCGCCCCCTTCTTCCATTCGTAAATAAAACCGACCACCAGCACGCCGAGAAATAATGCCATGGCCAATAATCCAAATGTGCCGATTTGATCGAGCACAATGGCCCAGGGAAACAGGAAAGCGATTTCCAGATCAAAAATAATAAACAGGATAGCCACCAGGTAGTAGCGAACATCAAATTTCATGCGGCTATCTTCGAACGCCTCGAAACCACATTCGTAAGGAGAATTTTTTTCGGCGTCGGGTCTCGAGGGCCCCAGAATTTTTCCGAGGATGATAAATACTGTACCCATCGCCAGGGTCACGAACATAAAAATCAAAATCGGCAGGTAGTTACCTAACATGTTGCGATTTGTGCCTCTGAGAAAGTACTTTTAGTTAGTTTTCAGCCAGTCTATTGTGGTGCGAATATAGAGTCAAGGAAACTCAATTATCGATAGCTGATTGGCCTTCGATACCAGCATTTCTCTGCATTTTTAAAATTACAAATTCTTAATTAATCGATCGAACTAAATTCTATAAAAATGGTGCCGATGGCCGGAGTCGAACCGGCACAGCTTTCGCCACTACCCCCTCAAGATAGCGTGTCTACCAATTCCACCACATCGGCAATATTTATTGAGCACCTGGACTTGATAGGGCTAGTTAGCCGGAGGCAAGTCGGAATCCACCGACGTATCAGACGATCCCTCGACAGGAGGCAAATCTGAATTCTCCATCGTCGCGGGCAACTGCTGCTCGCTTTCGATTGTGGTTACACTATCCGAAATACTGTCGGTTATCTGCCGATTACTGGTCACGTAGGCCAGGGATAAACACACAATAAAAAACAGGGTCGCAAGAACTCCGGTTGTCTTGCTGAGAAAATTTCCCGAACCGCGAGCACCAAATACCGAGGCCGAAGCGCCACTGCCAAAGGCCGCGCCGGCATCGGCGCCCTTGCCATGTTGCATTAATATCAGCCCGATCAGTGCAATAGATAGAAGCACCTGCGCAATAGTTAAAATACTGTTTATATTTTCCATCTGATTTCCTAAACGGATTGACCAATAGCGAGAAAATCGGCGGCTTTCAATGAAGCCCCGCCGATTAAGCCGCCGTCTATATCGGGTTGAGCCAACAATTCACCTGCGTTTGAGGCGTTCATGCTTCCCCCGTACAAAATCTGAATCTTGTGCGCCACCTGTTCGTCAAGCCGCGCCAGTTTTTGTCGTATAAATCGATGCACCTCCTGTGCCTGTTCCGGCGTCGCCACCTTACCCGTACCAATTGCCCAGACCGGTTCGTAGGCAATCACGCTTTGTGCCAACACCGATACCCCCTGCGCTTCAATCACCGCATCCAGTTGGCGCGCAACTATATCCTCGGTGACTCCGTTTTCGCGTTCTTCGAGCGACTCGCCAACACAAAGAATCGGAGTGATAGACGACGCCACCGCCATCGCGAAACGATTCGCTACCAGTTGGTCAGTCTCTCGATAGAGACTCCGTCTCTCCGAATGCCCGACGATGGCATACCGGCAGCCACATTCCTTTAACATGGGGGCAGAAATTTCGCCCGTGTAAGCCCCGGCATTCGCATCACATACATTTTGCGCGCCCAGCGCAATATCGGATCCGTCGAGCATACCACCGACTTTCATCAAGTAGATTGCAGGCGGACAAACCGCAAGGCTTGCTTTACCGGGGTTCCCCGCCTTGATACCTTCAACCAGTTCGATGACGCTTTGTAGAGAGCCATTCATTTTCCAGTTGCCGGCGATCAGGATGGGGCGCATGTTATTACTCCTATGGTGAATCGGTTGTCGGCTCGAAGTCGACTCTACCCGGGTACTGCGCCTGGCACTAATAGTTTGCTGCGACTCTTTAATGCCACAATTGCGATCCTGTGGGAGTAGCTCGCAAAGCTGTCAGTCAAGCGGCGGCAAAGGTTACTCACCTCGGCCCAATAAATCAATCGCGAAATACAATATTTTACGCACCGGGGACAAAAATGGCGGTAACATACTCAAGTCAGCCAGGCATTGACTCGGACACACTGGTCGCCAGTTGGTCAGCCAGTTTGTTGACCAGAGCGTTATCCTGACCTTCTACCATTACCCTGATCAGGGGTTCGGTACCCGATGCCCGTAATAATACCCGCCCGCGACCGGCTAATTCTGATTCAGCGGCACGGATCGCTTCCTGGATACTCGGCATCGCCAGGTCTATTTTCTGTACCACTGGAACATTTATCATGGTTTGAGGATAAACGTCCATACCGCTACAGGCATCGGTCAGGCTCATGCCCTTGTCGACCAGCTCGTCCAGCACCTGGAGCGCCGCAATAATACCGTCACCGGTGGTAGATTTATCCAGGCAGATGATGTGCCCTGATGACTCACCTCCCAGGTGCCAGCCGTGTTCCACCAGTTTTTCCATGACACTGCGGTCACCGACATTAGCCCTCTCGAACGGGATCGACTCTTTATTCAGGGCATGCTCGAGACCAAGATTGGTCATCAGGGTACCAACCACACCACCGAAATTTCTGCGTTCTTTGAGCTTACTCCTGGCAATTACATAAAGCAGTTGATCGCCATCTTTCACATCGCCTTTCGAGTCCATCATAATCAGACGATCGCCGTCACCGTCGAAAGCAATGCCGATATCAGCCCCGCTTTCCAAAACCTGCGAACGCATATTTTCCGGATGCAGCGCACCGACTCCCTTGTTAATATTCAACCCATCCGGACTGGTTCCGATTTCGATGACCTCGGCACTCAATTCCCGGAATACCGCGGGCGCAATATGATAGGTGGCGCCATTCGCACAGTCGACCACAATTTTCATGCCGCGTAGATTGGTGTTAAACGGAATCGAGCTCTTGCAAAATTCTATATAGCGGCCCCTGGCGTCATCCATGCGGCTCGCTTTTCCTATCTGCAGCGATTCGACCATCTCCAACGGCTGATCAATCATGTCTTCAA
>QNFD01000263.1 GCA_003645435.1 Gammaproteobacteria bacterium
ATGATATTAAGAATATGTTGCCTTACAACGCGGTCTTCATCGCTTAATAAGTGACCTCGAAATAGAGGTAATTCGCCCCGGTTGGCGCGTGCTTCGTACTCGGGAACCGCTTTCTCATTTTGCGCGAATGCGTACCAGGAATCGCCAATCGCCGACATACCCAGGCCGATCATCAGCCGGGTTTTACTTGCCGTATATCCCATGAAATTTCGATGTAAATTTCCGTTTATCAATGATTGATACAAGGAATCGGACTTCAAAGCGAAATGGTCCATTCCAATTTCTTCATAACCCAGTTGCGAAAACAGATTCTTACCGGTTTCGTAGAGCGCTCTTTTAACTTCATTTTGCGGTAGATCCACTTCGCTGAAACCGCGCTGCCCGGTTCCTTTTATCCACGGGACATGCGCGTAGCTGTAATACGCAAGCCTGTCCGGAGCAAGCTGATTTGTTTTGTTGATCGTATCGACCACATTCTCTAATGTTTGATGCGGTAACCCAAACACCAGGTCATGACAAATCGAGGTAAGCCCCGTTTCCCTGGCCCATTCGGTCACCTGCCTGACCCGCTCGAAAGGTTGAATCCGGTTTATTGTTTTTTGCACCAACGGGTCGTAGTCCTGAACGCCAAAGCTGCATCGTCGAAATCCCAAATCATAAAGCGTCTTCAGGTGACCTCTTGTGGTACTGTTTGGGTGCGCTTCAAAACCAAGCTCATATTCCTCGGCAATCTCCGCATGTTGCATAATTCCATCGATCAACTTTTTCAGGTTGTCCGGGCTAAAGAATGTCGGCGTGCCACCACCCAGGTGTAGCTCTTTTATTTTGGGCGTTGCGGTGAACAACCCGAGGTAGCTTTTCCATTCATTCAAAACGGCATCGATATACGGGGTTTCTACGCTATGCCTTTTTGTTATGCGTTTGTGGCAGCCACAGAATGTGCACAGGCTTTCACAATACGGCAAGTGGATATATAAACTAATGCCTTCATCGGTGTTGCTTTCTGAAAATGCCCGATCAACCGTATCTTTCCAGATTTCAGGAGAAACCGACTCGTCATCCCAATAGGGAACCGTGGGATAGCTGGTGTAACGCGGCCCAGGTATATTATATTTCCGTATTAAGTGATTATGCATAGGTTGTTAGAGTGGCCCTAACTCGAGTATTCCAAACCATCGGCATCTCCCTTCTTTATAGCCGGATCGATTTTATCGATTTCTTCCTCGGTCAAATCAACTGGCAGGTATAAGTGAACCAGCGTACCCTTTCCTTCCTCGCTTTCGATGACGAGTTCGCCCCCATGAGCGCTTACGATGGTGTCACAAAGCGACAGGCCCAGGCCGGTGCCCAGTCCCACCGCTTTAGTCGTATAAAACACATTCCTAGCTTGCTCGAGAATCTGTTGCGACATGCCGCTGCCAAAATCCCTGACAGAAATATGCACCCTGTCCCCATCGAGCCTGGTCTTTAACTCGATATTGTGTATTCCCCGATCCAGCGACGAACAGGCATCCATCGCATTGATCAAGAGATTCATAAACACCTGGGTAAGCTGATCGTTTACCGCGACTATGGCTGGCAGGTTTTTATCGAGTTGCAGATCGAAGCCGATGGAACTGAACCTGCGATCGTAACTTAGCAACCTTGTAACTCCGCGTAGCAATCCGTTAAGATCCAGCATCTCCCGCGCGCTCGGTTTCGGGGACGCGAAATCAGCAATATCACGTGTTATTTTTCCTAGCCTGTTGATTTGCTCATCGATCATGTCGATATTTCTACCGATAGTTTCGCCCCCGGCTCCGGAATCGCATGCCTGTTTAACTTCGGCTGCGGCGCCTGAAATTGCGGCAATGGGATTACCGACCTCATGCAGAATACCGGCAGCCAGTTGCCCGATAGCGGCCATTTTATCCTGGTGGAAATATTGTTGTCGTGTGGTTTCAAGTTCTTGCTGAGACTTTATGCGCTCGGTAATATCGTGAACAACAACGATAAAACTGGTTTGCCCGTGGGAATCCTCGAGTGAACCGATCCAGATTGTTGCCGGGAATTCCGTACCCTGCAAACGTTTCAAAATGGTCTGTTGGCGCACTGAAGTTTCCGAGCTCAAGGCATTAATGATATCGTCTTCAGTCAAAAAACCGGTGAACTCTTTATCCACCAGTTCTGATTCCTTTCCATTGAACATACTCTGCGCCGCCTGATTGCAGCTTCGAATTACCCATTCTGAATCACAGTTAAAAATGGCGTCCGGGACATTGTTCATCGTCGCCAGTAAACGTGACCTGCTTTCTTCCAGCCCTTCTTGCATGCGAACCAGCTGGGTAACGTCGTGCTGGACTTCGACTACTCCTAAAAACTCTTCCTTGTCTGAATAAAGTGGCGTGACCACCAGGTCGACAGTCACCGGATTGTTATCGGCGTCGTAATGGGTGTGCCGGGTCCTTTCTGCTTCCCCGTTCTCCATGACTTTTGTCAGAGGGCAAACTAGCTCGGGATCGTCGCAAAAAGAACTCGCCCTGTGCGAAATCTGATAACAGTAATGGTGATTCGATTCGTCCAGATCCGGAGGGATATAACTCCTTACCGCTTTGTTCATCAATGCAATCGTGAAATCTGGTTTGATGACCATTACAGGATCCCCAATGCCATCGATTACCGACTGCAGGAAGTTTCGCGAATGTTCCAGTTCAGCGGTACGTTTGACCACACGCTCTTCTAGATGGGCCTGCGTTGTCTCCAGGTCCTTGAGGTGCGCCTTACGCAGCAGTGTCTCAAGTAGCAACATCCGGTGGGAGCGCATAAACGTAATCGCCAGGGCGAGGTAAAAGATGCATATGAGTGCCGCTATCAACCAGAATATCGTCGATTGTTTCTCCCGAATATCACCCGCGACCTTCGACACATTCATATAGGTTTCAAAAACGCCTATAACCTCGCCCGATAGCGGGGACTCAATGGGGATGTAGTGCTGATGCAGGCTTTCAATCTCGACAACGTTATCATATTCATTTAGATGATTTGGATGGATCTGGCCTGCGACCGTTTCGCCGGCTAGCGCTTGCCGTACCCCTTCATTTTGTTGTGCATTATCACCTATTTCACTACTTTTGCTGGAATATAGAACGGTGGAATTACGACTGTAAATCTTCACTTTAACGACCGGAAGCCACTCCAATGCATTTCTCAGGGTGGGTTTGAGTCTGGCGATAGTCGAATCTGACAATTTCTCGGAATCTGATAGCAGCGCTTGTTCCAGGCCATTTTCCATCAGCGTGTTGCGTAAAACGGTCGCGAGGCTGCTATTGTGCGATTCTAGGTGTTCCGCATAATAATGCTCGCTTAGGTCGAGATGGAAATAAAATAGCATTGTGACGGTGACCGCCATACCGATGACACTGATTATCATGAAATGGTGCAGTGGCGATTTCACAGATCGCACCGATGTTCCGGTGGCTTGCCTCGACCGGTCGAAAAATGGATGAAGTCCAGAATCATACTTACTTGACCTGGTTAATCTGCAGGACTATTCGCTGCGTGGGCGGATTGCGATCAGGCGCATTTATTTCGATAAAGAAATCCCCGGATTGTGGTACTGGGTTACCGCTCCTGGATACGCGCGCTCCCAGGATAAGCTGGTCGAAGGAGGAGAGTTTCATCGACGGGACCATCGCGTCGCTATCGCTGAGTACCATCGCTGCCGGCAGGTCACTCAATTTGAGCTTCTTTACCGCCAGCGGCATGGGCGGTCCCTGCGCCGCCCTGGCATACACAAAAACAGTATCATTCGGATTCGCCCTGTTTTTTAATTTCGGGGTGATATCAACCTCGAGATTTATGGTTTGAATAACGCCCGCGGCCGGGACCAGATCAGGATTGCGTTGCTCCAGCCTGGCGATCAAGGCCTGAACCTGCTGCACCGAGGCCTGGTCGCCCGATACCAGGGGTAGTAACGTCGACCAGTAGCGTCGCGCCGTGCTGTAATCTTTGCGCTGCTCGGCGGCGAGCCCGGCAAGCCATAATCCTTTCGGGTCTCGGGGCGCAATCTTCAAGCCTCGCTGCACCAGTTTTTCCGGAGCCCCGAGCAAGTTGCCGCTATTTTGCATCGTCAAGGCGTCGGCCAGTGAAAACAGAATGGCAGGCTCATCGCCAGTCAAATCGTAGGTCCGCTGGAAAGCGACCACTGCTTCGTCGTAACTTTGTATAGCCATTAAAGACCTGCCCAGCATATACCAGCCGCGCGCATCTTTGGGGTTCTGCTGCAACTTGAGTTTCAATGTCTGCAGCATTCCATCAATATCCTTGCCTGTATGTTGTTGTGTTACCGTGGCTTTTGCGGCCTGGAGTATCTGCGGATTCCCGATCACATGATATTCGCCGTAGATCGAATACAGGGACAGACTCATTGCGGGCATTAAAACCAGCACCACTAGCGCCATCCAGGTTCCCCGAGTTTTCTCGCTACCCGGCTCCTGCGGTTTGA
>QNFD01000264.1 GCA_003645435.1 Gammaproteobacteria bacterium
ACCGAACACCAACGCTTCTCGCTCGCCATCAGCGGTGGCGCCAGCAAAGGTGCCTACGAAGCGGGTCTCAACTGGGCTCTCCTCAAGCTGGCACGGGAGAGTGAAAATCTACAAACCGTGGGTGGTGGCCGGATTCGACCACTGGAGCTGGCGAGTATCGCCGGTGCATCGGCTGGAGGAGTCAATACAATACTTGCCGGCTTGACCTGGTGTTCCCTTCCGGAGTCCGAGGGAGGGATTGCAAGTCGAATTGACAATAATGTTTTCCGCGACAGCTGGTTTATTATGGATATCAATGGTCTGTTGCCGCCGCAGCCGGATTCGAAAACCTACCTGCCGGACGATGCTTTGTTTTCACGCCGGGACTATTTAGTTGCCGCCAACGACCTGCTTGAAAGCTGGCGCAAGTCTGCTTATCGCCCTGGTTGCAGGGTACCCATGGGTGTTACCGTGACACGGGTTAAACCGCTGGAATTGATGGTTGGTAATCTTGAAGTTCAAAATCAGCGCTTTTATATCCCTTTCGAATTACGGGTACAGGAAGATGGCACAATCGGTTTTTTCTTTGACCCGGCAGACTATCCGGGACTATCCGATCTGGCGATGATACTGATGCCGCGCCCACGCGATGCGCCCGAGTTCTCGATTCCCGATGAGAGCATCATCGAGGCGGCTGTTGCAACGAGTGCATTTCCCACGGCATTTGGCCGCAGGCGGTTCCAGTACTGTCGTCACGAGGTGGGTACGGGCGCCACACCGGCGCAATCCCTTTCGGACCAATCCGATAGTGACCTGGTATGCCCGGATGGGTACCTGCTCGAGGAAGCGGAATTTGCCGACGGAGGCCTGTTCGACAACCTGCCTGTCGGGTTGGCTCGCACCCTGGCTGAGCTTAGCATTAGAAACACAAAGAAACCCTTGCCGGTCTCGTACTTTTATATCGACCCGGATCGCGTTAGATACGCAAAACCCGATATACCTGACAACCGTGCCTGTGTTTCGGAGAATCCGCCCGAAGCCTGTCGTATCATGGAGTTCAGCCTGTTCTCTGAAAGCAGTTTGCTGGTGGGTGCCCTCGGCACGGCAAGAAAGTATGAGCTGTACCGTGAAACCACCAGTGCAAACTGGCGCCACAACCTTTCGCAGCTAGCTTACGAACTGGCACAGATCGTCGACAAACAACAGGCGGATTTTGGTTGTGCAGAGGAGTTGCCGTATTTTGTAGAAGCAATCACCTGTACCGAAGCGATTCGAGCAGCAGGACGCTTCCTCGAAATTGCCTACGACAGGGTCAAACCCGAAATTTTGCCGCCCTACTCGGCCGAACGCTTGGTCGAGGCCGGGGTCGCGGATAATTGCCTGCAGTTGTCGCAGAATTCCGATCCAGTGTCTCGAATTGAATGTCATATTGATATCCGGCGCTATCGAGATCAGATGGCCCAGGCTTTGCTGTTGATCATCAAACGCGGCAACTTTAGCGATGAAAAATTATCTGTAAGAATAGGCCGATCGCGCCAATCGATTCATGACGATCGTGTCTTGAGGGTCTCGAGCCGTGGTGCACCGATAACCGGAACCCTGCTAGGTGATTTTGGTTCTTTCCTCGACCTCAAATTTCGCGAGTATGACTATTATGTAGGTGTGTATGACGCCGTGACTATGGTTACGCACAGCCTCTGTAGGCTGCAGTATTTGCCGAAACAACAAGCGAAAGAATTCCGTGGTTGCGTCGATAAAATGGGAGAACTGCTCTACCATGCCATGGGAGTTGCTGATGACCCACGTGGCCGTTATGTATTCGCTCGCATCGCTGAGCAAGAGTCAGGCGGGGACGGCCAGTTCGAATTTTCGTATTCGCCCTTACCACCCGTGGATCGAGACATGCAAATTATCCATGACGCGCTGGCCGTAGCACTCGAAGCCGGGGAAGTGGGCACAAAAACCGACAAGAAGCTTTTTGCAACCGAAAATCACTTTTTCGAATATCTGAAGACAGAGAACTTCACCCCCGCCAGAACAGGGAATGGCGATGAGCCGCTGCTTGCAGCAATTATCGCTGACCCCGATACCTGGAGCACGGAAATGACCCGTCGGTTTACCGCCCGCCTGGTTTACCTGGAACGCCAGGCGGCCGACATTTATGCCGCGCGCGAACCGGATCCGGAGTTACGAGAGAATTCCTATACACCACTCATGGGGACTACCGCTCATATATTGCAAAGTGCTACCTACAAATATCCCGGATTCACTTTTTCACCATCCACCGCGCCCGAAGACTGGGTCTGGCGTTATATCATGCCTTACGAGTTTGGCTTCGACCTTGGGGAAGGGGATATACTCTTCACCTGGCAGCCCACCATGGCGCTATCGACCAACAACCTGCTGAATGTACGTGCAAGCCTTGGTTTCGAGGGCGGCATATTGCGATCCAGCTCAGACGAATTCCGGGAAAATTATTTAGGCCTGGGAGTGGGGTACATGCGCCGCACGGGATCTGCCGGCGTCTCAAGCTTCGGATTTACCCCGACCTGGTACCATACCTGGAGTCAACCCGAGATCGGTAAGCAAAATAGCGCTGGCGGAGATGTATTTGTTGGTTTTCTGAAAGACCGCCTGCGGGTGGGGTTGGGAACGCGCGATTTCAGCGACACCAGCAACAACTGGTTTCTGTTACTTAGCATCACTGACCTGCCCGGAATGACTTACTGGCTGACACGTTGAGTTGCTGCTGCCAGCTACTTGTTAAAACTGGCTGCTCAATATTCAACAGGAGTCGACGCAGGCACCGGCAAGCCGACCCCTTTTTTTAGGTTAACAACACCAATTTCGACTATACATAACCAGGGCCCTTTTTTGTCAGGTTGATGAATTTGGCAAAAGGAACGCCCGAATAAATTACTGGACGACACCCTCGTAAAGCAGGAGAAGGTTCAGACTTCTATGAAGCTATTGACACCAAAATTTATTATTTACCTGATCGGCGTCATCAGCGGCGCCGCCATGCAGATGAACTGGATGGCTAACGGCTCGCTGATAACCGACTACGTGCTGCTGGAGGCCGTTTTCCGACTAGTTGCGGGCGCATTTATCACGGCATTCGCGTTCTGGCGCATTCATCTGTGGATCATGAAGCGCGCCGGTAACGAGTCGGGAAAAATTCGATTCAGGCAATTGGCATTTTGGAATGCTTGCTCTTTTGCACCGGCGCTCATTGTGCTCCTGGGTATTGGCGGTATCGTCATGACGCGGGAGTTTGCGGTCGCGATTATTGGCGCAATGATCTGTTTGAACCTGCTTGTCCACATGCTCTTTAATTCAAGGCTGTCACTAATGAACGGGCATGGCAGCCTGGGAGTGCTGTTCCTGATTTCAGGTTTTGCGGCGCTGATTTATCAGGTTAGCTGGCAACGTGTGTTGTTTGCCACCTTTGGTATCGACATGGAATCCGTAACTCTGGTTGTTTCGGTATTCATGTTTGGCCTGGGAATCGGATCGATCATTGGCGGCATGCTATCGGAGCGATTTCCACACAGGCTTCGAGAAATGTTTTTTTCCTGTGAAGTGATAATAGGCGTTTTTGGCCTCGCCAGCATTGGGATCATACGTGCCGCCAGTGATGTGGCTGTACATGGAAGTTTTCTAACCGTTGCGGTGACCATCTTCGCTATTTTATGCCTGCCAACCATGATGATGGGAGCGACACTTCCGATTCTGGTTACCTACATCAATCGAGAGAGAAAAAATGTCGGTAGCAGCGTTGGCTGGCTTTACTTTGTAAACACGGTTGGTTCGGCACTGGCAGCGCTACTGACCGTAACACTTATTTTTCCTGCAATCGGTTTGCAGGGGGCGGTCTGGACCGCGGCCGTATTTAACTTTCTCGTGGCCTTGCTGGTGATTCAAAGTACCTGGGGCAGATCGAGCGTGTCTTCGCCAGAATCGGGGGAGGCCGCATGAGCCTGCGTTCAGTCACTTTAATGCTGGCCTTTTTAACCGGATACCTGGCGCTTAGCCTGGAGATGATCTGGATACGGATTATCGATTTTGCACGCTATGCACAACCCGAAACCTTTGGTTTTGTAGTGAGTGCTTTTCTCGTAGGAATCGCGTTGGGATCCTGGGTAGCCGGGCGCTTGTCGATGAGTAAAGGACGCGATATTAGTAAGCTGATTTCATATTTACTAATAGCTTCCGCTTTTTTAACCTTTTTCTCCATCCCTGTTGTGGGCGAGATCATCACTGTCTCATATCAGGCGGGGCTAGCTATAGCTTTTATATTTATTACTTTGGTCGCCTGCGCCTATGGAGCGATCTTTCCAATGCTATGCCACGCCGCAATAGAGTCGACGCAGTCGGTAGGGCGTCAAATGTCGTACATTTACCTGGCCAATATCCTTGGCGCGACGCTTGCTCCCCTGCTGACAGGTCTGTATCTTTTCGATCATTTCAGTCTGCCCACCATAGTTATGGGTATTGCTACA
>QNFD01000265.1 GCA_003645435.1 Gammaproteobacteria bacterium
AAGGATAATGCAGCCGGCATCGCGTAAAGCTCCTAACATATCGGATGTCGGCAGGCCAAAATGAAAACTGACTACCCCGGGCCTGATCTCCAGCAGTGCGGCCAGGATATTTTCATCGATAGGGTCGTACATGGTCTTATGCTTTTCAGGCAGTTCACCGATACCTCGTTCAACATAGCTGTGCGCTAACAGCGACTCGACATTGGCGTCCTCTTCGGGTGTTTCGGCTGGTTCCGCATGGGCAAAGAAATTGAGATTAAAAGGTTTGTCCGTAATTGCCCGGGTGTCTCTTGCGGTATCGATCAGTTCGGCGGCCGTCATCCTTGCACAACCATGAGAACCCAGCCCGCCGGCATTCGAGACCGCGCCGACCAACTCCGGATTCGTCGATCCCGCCATCGGTGCCTGGATGATAGGGTGTTTGATTTGAAGTAAATCTGTCAGCTCGGTACGGGGCCACATATCGTCGTCTCTCATTCAAATAATCAGCTTTAGTCAGCAAGTAGCACCTGATATACATCAAGGTGCTAGCGCTCGAAATACTATTTACTGGGTGTCTTTAATTGCGAACATTATCATACTCAAGCAGAATCTCGATTTCTAATACAAATGTCGACTGTTAAATAGAGTAGATTGTTGGCATCGTAGCAACGGGAATTCCAGTATTAAGGAGATATTCATGCACAAGCTTGTAGATCCCGATGAAGCCAATCGGATACTACCCTTGTTTCGGCTGGCTTTTCGCCCATTGTTTTTGGGTGGCGCGTTGTTTTCACTGTTGGCACTGGGTCTGTGGGCCGCATTCTGGTTGGGAGTATTGCGCTGGACCCCTTACGGTGGCTGGATCTGGTGGCACGCCCATGAAATGCTGTTCGGTTTCGTAGTAGCGATAATTATCGGGTTTTTACTGACCGCGGTACAAAACTGGACTGGCCAGCCAGGCATTAGCAACTGGCCTCTCGCCGGATTGTTTGCACTCTGGTTGTTACCACGAATTTTCCTGCTTTACCCTGTTGACGCCATCGAGAAGCTGTTGCCATGGCTCGACCTGGCTTTTTTACCAGTGGCCGCGTGGGTATTGGGAAGGCTGGTCTGGCGAGTCCGACAGTTTCATAATTTAATTTTTGTACCAGTGCTGCTATTGCTCGCATCCACCAATGCGCAAATGCACTGGGCGATTAGCCAGGGCGATGGCGCGCTCGCGAGGAGCGCCAGTCACAGCACTATATTCGTAATCGTTTTCCTGATAGTGGTGATGGGTGGTCGGGTGATTCCCTTTTTTACCGCTAATGGTACAGCCACGCCCAGGGCATTGCCGCTACCACTGGTAGAAGTAATGTCGTTGGGGCTGGTTGGGCTGCTGGCCCTGCTACAGCTATCCGGTCTGGTTGATATCCTGCCTCCGTTACTGATCGCTGGACTATTCCTGCTGGCTGGTTGCTTTCATTTGCTGCGTTTATTGCGTTGGCGTCCCTGGATTACATTCGGCGAGCCACTGTTATGGTCGTTACATTTAGCCTATCTGTTTATCGTTATGGGGCTTTTTCTTTGCGCATTCCGATATGCTGGCTGGTCTATAGAAATGTTTAGTCAATATACTTATCAATACGCCACGATCTTGCATGGTTTCACGATTGGGGGAATGGGGCTGTTGATTTTGTCGATGATGTCCCGGGTTTCGCTAGGTCATACCGGGCGGCAGCTAGCGGTTGATCCCTTGATGAGTGTCGCTTTTCTCTGTGTAGCGGTTGCTGCTATCTGTCGTGTCTGGCTTCCCCTGCTATTGCCCGCGACCAGTCACTACTGGAGTTACCTGCTCAGCATCGGTCTGTGGTTACTGGGTTATGGGTTGTTTGCGATATTTTATCTGCCTGTTCTCAGTAAGTCCCGCGTCGATGGACGGCCGGGCTAGTCATGATTCTTGCTGAGACTCCTTAATTTATTGATCTGGCTATTGCTTTTCTAACGGGTAAAATTGCTCGAACCCTTAAAGTCGAAGAAAAATGAGTCCAGGCGAGCAATCTGCAGGTGATACGGATACGGCACTACTAAGCCAGTTGGCCAGTTCGTGGCAGGGTCTGGTAAAGAGTGACTGTCCTGCAGACTGGTTAGAGCTATTACCCGAACTTGACTTTGATCACCCGGATCGGTGTCTCGAACCTCAGAGCCTGCCGGTGCTGGAATATCTGCCTCGGCTTTCGTCCCTGGCGACAACAGCCTATCGCGGTATTATCGATGGCCTGATTCAAGCGCAGTCATACCTCCGTTTCGGCCAAACCTATTCCGAAACCGATTTCGGTATCGAATTCCTGCGTCAATACGGCTGGATTAAAATACTGGGACCGGACGCCTACTGGCATAGCGATCAGTTGGCGAGCGGATTTTTGATTCTTGGAGATAACGTTACCTACCCCCAACACTGGCATCAGGCAGAGGAAATCTACCTGCCACTATCTGGAAATGCCGAGTGGTATCGGCAAGACCGGGGATGGCAGAAGCAGTCGGCGGGTAGCCTGATTCACCATGCCAGTAAGGTTAAGCATGCGACGCGAACTATTGGTGAGCCGATGATTGCGTTGTATCTGTGGCGCGGTGGTGATTTGAATCAAAAATCGGATATTCAATGAGTATTCGTAAATCGAATCTCGACAGGCTGCTTGCACAAGACGGGCCGATTATTCTGGATGGCGGTCTCGGCAGTGAACTCGACCGGCGTGGTTACGATATATCAACACCGCTCTGGTCCGCGGAACTGTTAATGAATAACCCGCAGGCGATCAAAGATATACACCGTGCCTATCTCGATGCTGGCGCTCAATGTATTACCAGCGCCAGTTACCAGGCCAGCATCGCTGGATTTGGAGCTATGGGCCTGTCGCCCGAGCGGGCGAGGGAGCTGTTTGTTAAGTCTGTCGATCTGGCCAAATCCGCAGTCGACGAATTTCTTCAACATAAGCCGGATTGTGGATACCAGCCGTTGGTAGCAGCGAGCATTGGTCCTTATGGCGCCTATCTCGCCGATGGTTCGGAGTACAGCGGGGACTATGGGGTTAATGATGCGACCTTGCTGGAATTCCATCAACAACGGCTGCTCTGGCTGGATGCGGCCGGTGCCGATGTGCTCGCCTGTGAAACCATACCCAGTCTTCAGGAAGCCCGGGTATTGCGCCAATTACTGGAAAAAGTAAACACGCCAGCCTGGATTAGCTTTTCCTGTCAGGATGAGCGATATCTGAACGATGGTAGTATGCTAAGGCAGGCGGTTGCCCTGTTTGAGCAGCTTCCGGGTGTGGTTGCGATCGGCGTAAATTGCACGGCTCCACAATATATACAATCGTTAATTGGAGAAATCAAGGCAGCGTCATGGACGCGAGCGATTGTGGTTTACCCAAACTCCGGCGAACATTATGATGCCGATGATAAAGCCTGGCACGGTACCGAAACTCCGTTAGAATGTGCAGTTGCAGCCCGGGGTTGGTACCAGGCAGGGGCTAAAATTATTGGTGGCTGTTGCCGAATGGGCCCTGCCCATGTCCGCGAAATAGCGACTGAGCTTAACGCCGACAAACAATAGTTCGGCGCGAAACGATTTTTTGATGTATAGGATGGGTAATAAATGTCTTACTGGAGGCGGTTAACAAGCTTATGGCTTTATTAATCGATATCAAACAACCTGACTGGATGAAGGACGAGGAATTACAGGCAGACCTGGACAAATTCTATCCCGGGGCTGACATACGGTGTAGCGCCGTGCCTGGGAACCTGGACGAGATCGAGATGCTGGCGGTCAGTAATTATTATACGGGCGAGGCTTTACGTTATCCCAATTTAAAATTGATTCAAAAAACCGGGGCCGGAGTCGAGTCAATTCTGGCCGATGAATCTTTGCCGGATGCGATACAGGTCGCGCGCCTGGTAACCGATACGCCGGCACATGAAATCGCCGAGTATTGCCTGACTGCCGTATTGCAGGAACAGCTTCATTTTCGGCAATATATCAAAAATCAGTCGGATTGGTGCTGGAAGCCAACCGCGCCGCGTAAATCAGATGAAACAATTGTTGCGGTCCTGGGGCTGGGCAAAATCGGCGGCATTGCGGCGCAGCGATTACTGGACAATCGTTTCAGGGTGATCGGTTGGAGTCGCAGCGAAAAAGAACTGGCCGGTGTCGACTGCTATCACGGCGAGGATCAATTGCGCGAGGTACTCAAACTCGCAGACTATGTGGTGGCGATATTGCCGTCGACTCCGGAAACTGTGAATTTATTCGACCATGAAAGGTTTTCGCTAATGAAGCAGGACTCTGTAATCATCAATTGCGGCAGGGGCGACCTGATCGACGAGGAGGACCTGGTCGAGGCATTAGACCATGGCAAGCTATCCGCGGCGGTACTCGATGTCATGCAGATTGAACCGCTACCGGTTAACAGCCCGCTGTGGGAGCACCCGAAGGTAGTGATCACCCCGCACGTTTC
>QNFD01000266.1 GCA_003645435.1 Gammaproteobacteria bacterium
ATCAGATCATCCACCAGCGCTCCATAATCCGACGACCGTCAAAACCACGCGCCCAGGATAGATCACCATGCGCGATCTTCTTGTTGGTTGCGTGAACTTCGTTGGCAAACATGGGCACTACGTTTCCGCCTTCATCGCGCAATAAGATCTGCATCTCGCGGTACATGTCGGCCCGCCTGGCTTCGTCGAGTTCAGCCCTTGCGGATACCAGCAGCTCGTTAAAACGTGGGTTATCCCACTGCGTGTCATTCCAGGCCGCGCCAGGCGCAAAGCCCGTTGTGAACATGGTGTCTTCGGTAGGGTAGCCACCCCAGTAGCTGGCGCACCAGGGTTTTTTCATCCAGACGTCCGACCAATACCCGTCATTCGGTTCGCGCACAACATTGATGTTGATACCGGCATTTTTGGCCGACGCCTGGAAAAGAACTGCCGCATCAAGAGCACCGCTATAAGCCGCATCCGAAGAACTCAGGTTTATTGATATATCACCAAGCCCCGACTCCTTCATATGAAACTGCGCCTTGTCCGGATCATAAGCATTCTGTTCGATATCAGCCGCGTGATAGCGGTAGGAAGGACCGATCGGGTGATCATTACCAATCACACCATGTCCAAACAGGATTTTCTCCACAATCTCTTCACGATTGATCGCGTGTTTTAGCGCCTTGCGCAAATGTGGGTTATCAAACGGCGCAATCTTGGTCATCATCGGAAAGGTGTAGTGCAAGGGACCGGAACCTTCCTCGATGATGATTTTCGAATTCCGCGCGAGCAGCGACAATGTCTTGAGTTCGACCCGGTCAATGACATCCACCTCGTTTGTGAGGAGTGCAGTTTGCCTCGCTGCAGGGTCGGTGATCGAGAGGATCTCGATAGTATCCGCATGCGCAGCCCCTTCCTTCCAGTAGTTCGGATTGCGCTTAAACTTATAACTGAGCCCGGGATCTTCCCTGGTAAGAATATACGGTCCAGAACCACCAGCCTTCCAGTCGATGCTTCCATCCTTTGCGGGATAAATGCCGAATGGCGCTTCATTGAAGTTGAAGGGGAAATCCGCATTACCATCCGATAGAGTAATGACGACGGTGTGGTCCCCATCGGCCTTGATATCGGTGACCGAGGCCACCAGCGGCTTGGCTATCGAGGTTGATTTTTCGCCACGGTGATAGTTGATCGACGCGATGACATCTTTGGCCGTCATCGTCTTGCCATTGTGGAATTCCACTCCTTTACGCAACTTGAACGTCCAGGTGGCGGCATCGGGCGAGGATGACCATTCAGTTGCGAGCGAGCCGACCAATGCGCCGTTTGCATCCAGTTCGGTCAGGGTATTGGCAACGCCATAGGCAACAACCCACTGCAGCCCATTGGTTAGAGTCGCAGGGTCGAGGGTATCGGTCGTGGCACCGTGTCCCATCGCCATGCGCATGTGCCCACCTTTTTTCGGGGTTGCGGCATAGGCTTGGTTAAAAAGCCCCGTGCCGATAGCCAGCGAAAGCCCAACTGCGCTGGATCTCCCCAGAAACTCACGGCGCGACATGCGCCCTTTTCCGGCTTCACCGATTAGCCAACGAGTATATTTGTCTTGCTGTGTCATGATTCACTCCTCGATTTTATTTGCTGACGACTGCCTCTTCCAAGGCAAACTACCAGCTGTATTTTGCAGTTAAAATGTTTACCCGACTAACATAAGGTAATCCGGGTGGGCTAGCCATTTCGCATTACGAAAAAAATCTGACGCAGAAATCACTCGGAATGCGTCACAATGCTTCACTTTTTTTACTGAACCAGTCGTTGACCTTCCAGTGTCATGTCCAAATCCAATGGAAATATTGGCTTCACCAAATGCTTAAAATCGAATTGCGCATAATCTGAGCTACAGACACCCGGGCCAGCTGCCAGCACGATATGGCTGGCGATGGGTTCAAAACCAGCACGAAAGTGCTGGCGGGATTTAATCAGGATAAATCGACAGCTCTCGAGATCAAGCCCGGCGTGGGTGAAACAACCAGGATCATAGGGTTCCCAGCGTTTTTCGGACAATACGACCTGAGCCGCGCCAATATCCAGAACCACGGTACGCCCGAGGCAGACTTCGAGCCCGGTTTGCATCGGCCCTTTTATGACGAAGCGGCCATCGGTGATCTTGCGAACCGTTCCTGTGCAGGACATGCTGTGTCCAACCTGACCTATCGACGACACAGAAGTATTGCCTCCGATCATCAGCGTGATCTCGTTGCCCTCGCCACAGGCGATCATTTGATCGACCGCTTTCGGGTCCCAGAACGGGCCGGCAATAATCGAAGAACAGCCCTGCTGCAGCATTTCATCGAGCACGCTCAGATCATCGGCATTACCCCCCGCACCACAGTTATCACCGTGATCTGCGATCACTACGGGGTAGGTTTCAAACTGTTTAGCCGTTTTGATCGAGTCGGCCATCGGCTCGGGTTCAAAAATGAAATCGTGGCGCCGTTTCCAGGCCATGGCACAGAGCTTCTTAACCAGTCCCGGCCCCAGAAAATTCTCAACAGGCTCGGCAACCAGCACACTCAAAGATACATGAGGGATATCAGCCAGTGGAAATCCTCCAAACACCGAGGCATTAAGAATGTCTGTGTTATCAACGGCTTCGATCGCCAGGTCCATAATGTCTTTCATTGGTTGGCGCAGTGGTGTCTGTTTGATCATATGCGTCATCATCGGCAATGCCTGCCAGCTCATCTTGGTTGCGATGCCCTGATCCAGACTATGAAACAAAGATTGTGCGGCGCGCTCCCCGGTGGCGTACATATCGATATGCGGATAAGTGCGATACCCATCGATGATGTTACAACTATCCACCATCGTTGCCGTCAGGTTGGTATGAAAGTCGAGCGCAACCGCAATCGGGATCCCGGGGGAGATTTTACGGATACGACGTAACAACTCGCCTTCACCGTCGTCAAAGGATTGCGTTACCATCGCACCATGCAAATCGAGCAGGACGGCATCGCAGCCTTGTTTGACGGCGCCACATATCTGCTCGCAAATGTAATCGAAGGCATCGTCGTCTACCTTGCCGCTGGGCTCGGCGTAGGCTGTTACAGGGACAACACAGTCGGCTCCACGAGCGCGCGCGACAGCGAGCATCCCGGAGAATGCGAAATCAGCCGCACCATAAATACCGATGGCCTGCTCGCCTGCCGGCGGCAACTTTACGCCAACCCCGCCGCCAAAAGCAGCCAATGGGGTCGATAGCGTGGAAAAGGTATTGGTTTCATGCTGCATCATTGCCACAACACACTTCATAATCGGCTCGTGCTTTAGTGATTCACTGATACAGAGTAAGGCGGGAAATTCACTCGCGCAATTGCGCAACTGCGAAACCGGTGACGCACATGAGATGATACTTGCGGGCTAGTAATCGCGAGCCGTCAGCATAAACTCCTGATCGGTCATTTCGTTATCTATGCGCTCGCGGATATCACTATCGATCTGCTTGCTCTCGAGATCGAAAATACCGCAACCGCGTAAGGCCTCCCTGAGATCAACCTGTTTCCCGAGGTATTGATACTCGACCCGCGTCGCCTTTGGCATGTGTGAGTTGATGCTGCCGACCCCCGTGGTTATGCCGGAAAGCGTGTCGACAATATTCCGATAACTGGGAAACAATATGGTGTGACAAATAGCCGTTTTGGCAAGCATCTCCACTTCGGTAATAAATATCCGATCGCCAAGATATGTCACCATGCCCTTGTATTTGAACCGGTTGCGGTGTGAGTCACTCTTTTCCTTGTCCCACAAATGCTCGGTGTTGTTCGAGTAGAACCGGTTTTTATAGCGATAAATATGGACCAGACTGCGAACCAGATGGCCCGGGAACCCGAGCGCGTGAAAATGGCTATAGTAGTAACCCTCATAACGGGCTAACGCTTCGGCAGAATCGGGCAGCATATTGATGACTTTTTCAATTTCACTGCTCGCCGGGTCAACGTCATGCTGGAAGTATTCAGCGACGACCTGTGCAAATGCCTCGGGCGCCAGATTTAACTGCTCTTCAGACAGCTTAAAAAACTGACAAACCCGATGTAAGTTATGCTTCGAGGGATAGATTTTACCGCTTAGATACTTATTGAATTGCTGCCGATTCATTTCCAGCGATCGGCAGACATGTGCAACCGAGCGATACTGGCCGCAAATCAGGCGTAAATTGATCGCAAAGTTTTGATCCGACATGACGCCCACTTTCAGCTACAGCGAAATTACGAATCGGCAGATTAACACTTTAGCCTGTAGATATGTAAACGAAAAAATGATGGCTACGCACTGATTTGAACAGGGGACCCCAACATTATGAGCATGACCTTTCAATTTAAATTATGTGTTTATCAATAACTTATCGGGCCACTCGTTGCAAGAACGTCCCCACTGAGCATAACAAAGCACTATCCCCGCATTACGCGCTATACCAATTGG
>QNFD01000267.1 GCA_003645435.1 Gammaproteobacteria bacterium
AAGGAATGGTGCCCAGAAGAGGACTTGAACCTCCACGACCTTACGGTCACTAGCACCTGAAGCTAGCGCGTCTACCAATTCCGCCATCTGGGCATGGCGCGGAAATATACACCACTCTTTGGTGTTGTCAATCTTGTTGTAGTGCCTCGCGGTGGCTTTCTATATACTCGCGCTCTTTATACGGAAAGCCTATGCCCAAAAAACCAACTCGACTTCCCAGCGATCCCTTTTCTGCTCGCGAAAGCAACAAATACGAACAACCGATTGCGAGTCGAGAATATCTGCTCAATATTATTGAATCCTACTCTGTACCTGTTCCCCAGGAGCAAATTGCCGAGTTGTTGAAATATGACAATGAGATCAGTATCGAAGCCCTGCGGCGCCGCCTGAATGCGATGGTTCGCGATGGGCAGCTATTTCGTAACCGGCGTGGTGGTTATTTGAGCTTCGATCACATGGATCTTGAGAAGGGTTATGTGCAAACCCACCCGGATGGATTTGGTTTCTTAAAGCCGGAATCAGGCGGTAAAGATATATTCTTGCCGGAACGGCAGATGCGCAGGCTCATGAATGGTGACAAGGCCGCGGTCAAAATTGCCAGTTATGATAAACGGCGTGAACGAAAGGAAGGCGCGCTGATCGCTGTACTCGAACGCGCGCATCAATCGGTAGTAGGGCGCTTTCATCACGAAAGGGGAATCGAGTACGTGATTCCCGACGACAAACGCCTGCCGCAGGATATATTGTTGAATCGCGATGTCGGGCATATTGCAAAGCCCGGTGATATTGTCGTGGTTCGCATCAGTGAATACCCGACCCAGCACACACAACCGATCGGCATTATTGAATCGGTGCTGGGGCAGGACAATGCGCCGGGTATGGAAGTCACCATAGCTCTGAATACTCATTCGATCCCGCATCAGTGGAATTCAGAAGTATTGCGTGAAATCGAATCACTCACCGAACAGGTCGCTGAAACAGACAAGGCTAATCGTAAAGACTTTCGCGAGCTTGCCTTTGTTACTATCGATGGCGCCGATGCGCGTGATTTTGATGACGCGGTTTACTGCCAACCAATCAATGGTGGCTATCGGCTATACGTTGCGATCGCTGATGTCGCGCATTATGTTGCTGTCGATTCCGCGGTAGACCAGGAGGCTACCCAACGCGGCACCTCGGTCTATTTTCCTGGTGAGGTAGTACCAATGCTGCCCGAGATTCTGTCAAACGGACTCTGCTCTTTGAATCCAAATCTCGATCGCCTCTGCCTGGTATGCATCATGGATATCAATCTGCAGGGCGTGATTAAAGACCATGAATTTGTCGAAGCGGTAATCCATTCGCACGCGCGTTTGATTTACGACGATGTGGCCGCGGCAATCTTCGAATCGAGGAACCCCGCGCATGATGCGTTAAAACGCGTATTACCCGATCTAGATAACCTCAAGCTGGTTTACCAGGCACTCGCAAAGGCACGCAAGAAGCGCCATGCCATCGAATTTGAAACCCGTGAAGTGGTTTTTAAGTATAACGACCTGCGTAAGATTGAGACGATCGAACCGAGCGAGCGCAATGAAGCGCACATGTTAATTGAGGAATGCATGATTGCAGCGAATATCAGCGCTGCCAGGTTACTAAAGAAAAACAAGATACCCACGCTTTACCGCATACACGAGGGTCCAAATCCTGACAAACTGGAGAAACTGGCTGAATTCTTATCGGGTTTTGGGATTAGTCTGACATCCGAGAAGCCAACACCCCGGGACTACGCCAATATCATCGAGCAAATTAAGGGAATGCCGGAATTCAGCATGATCCAGATAGTGATTCTGCGTTCGTTATTACAGGCCAGTTACAGCCCTGACACTAAAACCGGGCATTTCGGCCTCGCTCTAAAAGATTATGCCCATTTCACGTCCCCTATTAGGCGTTACCCGGACCTGCTCGTGCATCGTGGTATCAAGCACTGGATCCGGCACGGTAGTAATAATGATTTCAGCTATGATCTGGCGGGCATGACCAGCCTGGGTGAAAGTTGTTCGCGCTATGAGCGCCGTGCCGACGATGCCTCGCGTGATGCAGCCGACTGGTTAAAGTGCGAATACCTGCAAAAACATATCGGCCAGCAGTTTCATGGCATCGTCAGTGGTGTTACCAGTTTTGGCCTTTTCGTGCAGCTCGAAGACTTACTCATGGATGGGTTGGTCCATGTGACCGCGTTAAAACGAGATTATTATCAATTTGATCCGGTTCGGCACCGGCTGGTTGGTGAAATGACCAACCGCAGTTATCAGCTCGGGGATCGCCTGCTGGTAGAAGTGGCGCGGGTCGACATGGAGGACCGTAAGGTTGACTTCGATCTGATATCGAGCCTGAGCGAACATAATGATGCGAAAAAAGTGGGGAAAACCAGGAAAGGCAAAGCATCAAAACGAAAAACCCGAGGCAAGCGCAAGTCTTCGGAAAAACCAGGTAAAAAAAATAAGTTCCGGTGAGTCAGTCTTATATCTATGGGTTCCACGCGATTAGCAAACGATTGCAAAGGTCACCGCAAACCTGTGTTCGGTTAATTTGCCAGCAACGCCGAAACCCGAGACTGTCGGCGCTTATTGATCTTGCCAGGCAATCCGGAATCAATATCGAGCTTGAGCCGCGGGAACTACTCGATCAACTCAGTAATAAACAAAAACACCAGGGCTGCGTACTGGAAATAATTGATTCGCCCGGCAGCGTGCTGACAATTGAAGAGTTGATCCAGGGTATTCATGATCGTTCCTTAATACTGGTGCTGGACGGTGTGCAAGATCCGCATAACCTCGGTGCCTGCCTGCGCAGTGCGGACGCTACCGGCGTGGATGCTGTCATTATCCCGAAAGATCGTGCGGTTAAACTCAACCCCACGGTTCGAAAGGTGGCCGCCGGCGGCGCCGAAACCGTGCCCGTTCTGGAGGTGACCAATATCTCCCGATGCCTGCAGGATTTAAAATCGGCCGGGGTCTGGGTTTATGGCACGAGTGGTGAAGCGGAGGCCGTTATCTACGATTTTAAGTTCGATTCGGCCGTGGCCCTGGTGATGGGATCCGAGGGCGATGGTCTGCGGCGCCTGACCAGCGAGCAATGTGATCATTTGATCAAGTTGCCAATGCTGGGGGCAGTCGAAAGCCTGAATGTATCGGTTGCTACAGGTATTTGTTTATATGAGGTTTTACGCTCAAGAAGGGCTTGCAGCCAGGTCTGAGCTCGGGTAGAATCCGCGGCTCTAAAATTGCGATACACAAATCGGCAATGCCGGTTTATGAATTCGCCTAACTCCTTGCTCCACAGACCATAAATCTGGGGGCATTTTATCCCGTAGGGAGAAATAATGAAGCATTACGAAATCGTGTTTCTGGTCCACCCTGACCAGAGTGAGCAGGTGCCCGCGATGACTGAACGTTATCGCAGCATGATTGTTAATTCCGGCGGTGTGGTACACCGTGAGGAAGACTGGGGCCGCCGTCAGCTTGAGTTTGCTATCAAGAAAATTCATAAAGCACATTATCTGTTGATGAATATCGAGTGCTCGCAGGAAATCCTCGATGAACTTGAAAGCGCATTCCGTTTCAACGACGCGGTGTTGCGCCACCTGACGCTGAGTTGTAAGGAAGCGATTACCGAAAAATCGGTAATGATGGCAGAAGTCGAGCGCGAGGAGTCGGCCAAGACGGTTGATCGCAAACCTGCACCAAGGGTTGAGGCCGAGGTTGCTGCTAAACCAGAAGCTAAACCAGATGTCGAAGTAAAAGCCGAGGCAGGTGTCGATAGCGATGTCAAAGTAGACACTGATACTGATACTGATACTGAATCTGAGACTGCTGCTAAAACCGTTGAAGAAGGAGTTCAATAATCATGTCACGTTATTTCCGTCGTAAACGTTTTTGTAAATTTACCGCCGAAGGCACCGTCCAGATAGATTACAAAGATCTGGAAACCCTGAAGGAATATATTACTGAAACCGGCAAAATTGTGCCCAGTCGTGTGACTGGTACCAAGGCCAGGTATCAGCGCCAGCTGGCGACTGCAATCAAGCGGGCCCGGTTTTTGTCATTGCTGCCCTATACCGATCAGCATAAGCTCAGGTAAACCCTGGGTTTAGATAAACAACGGCAGTTGTCAAGATGTTGGCACTCGCAAAATATGCGTTAAAAGGGCAGTACCACGCAGCCGGAGTCGTTGGTTTTCTGGCTATAGCGGCAGTATTTTTTCCGCTCGTGGCCGGCAATGCGTTTATCAGCTCGATGGTCACCACGGTATTAATCGTGATGTCCGGTGCCTTGGTTGGATTAATTATTCTTACCCAGGGAACCCTGTCGGGGCTTAAGGCCATAGTGGTATCGGTTATAGGTATATCCGCGGTAACCGCCATCGTGTTGAAGGCGCCGGCACTGGGTTTATCGATCGC
>QNFD01000268.1 GCA_003645435.1 Gammaproteobacteria bacterium
ACGCTCTTTGAGCGCCTCTGCCGCCTGGCAAAGTGTGCCGGCGGTATCGACCATGTCATCGACGATGATGCAGGTTTTACCCTTCACCTCACCGATGATGTTCATCACCTTGGCCATATTCGGTTGCGGTCGACGTTTGTCGATGATAGCCAGTTCCGCGTCATCGAGCTGTTTCGCCACTGCCCTGGCGCGAACCACACCACCGACGTCGGGTGACACCACTATCATATCTGGATATTTTTGCTTCCAGATATCGCCCATTAAGATGGGTGATGCATAAACATTGTCGACCAGGCATTCGAAAAAGCCCTGAATTTGATCGGCATGCAGGTCCACGGTCAAAACTCGATCGACACCGACACTGCTCAGCATATTGGCAACAACCTTGGCAGTAATCGGTACGCGCTGTGACCTCACCCGGCGATCCTGACGTGCATACCCATAGTATGGGATTACCGCAGTTACCCGGTCAGACGATGCTCGTTTAATCGCATCGATCATAACCAGTAGTTCCATCAGGTTGTCGTTGGTCGGTGTGCAGGTGGGCTGGATTACAAATACATCCTTACCCCGTACATTTTCACCAATCTCGACCGCTATTTCACCATCGCTAAACGTACCAACCGATGCGTCCCCAAGGGGAATTTCCAGATGACGCACAACGGCCCGAGATAGCTCAGGATTAGCATTACCTGTGAAGACCATTAAATCATCCGCGGCTACACTACCAACCATCTGGGTCTCTCGTTCAGTCTAAAAATATGGCTGGGCCGGCTGGATTACAAAATACATCCATGTATTTTGCCCTGCGGGCCGCTTACGCGTTCAAAATCGCATTGTACATGTACGTACCGGTGTCGCGGAGCACACGGATGTGCGAGAGCGACCTCCTGGCGATTTTAGTCAAACCATTTGGTTCGACTCCAGCCCGGGGTCCTGTTTAACTTTTCGTCCCGTGGCTGCGGGTACTATATATGGCTGGGCCGGCTGGATTCGAACCAACGCATGCCAGGATCAAAACCTGGTGCCTTACCGCTTGGCGACGGCCCATTAAATCTGTCTTAGCAATGCATTCCACATTGCTCTATTACTGGATTTCTATTCATCGCTTTGACGACAAAGCTTTGCCAGTGTTCCGATGCGCGGGATTTTACACCTTCGGCCTGCTCCATGCTATCGAAAGCCGCGAATACGCAGGCACCCGTACCGGTCATCCGCGCAGGGCTAAACTGGTTCAACCAGTCGATCGCCTGTTGTATCTCCGGATACAGTTTACAGGCAACCTTTTCGCAGACATTGCTACCCGCCCCGCGCAGAAAGGCGCGTATTGTGATTGCATCACAATCCCGTGTCAATTCCTCCGCATTAAATATTTTCGCGGTCGATACCTGTACCCCGGGGTGAATTACAACATACCAGGGTTCATTCAGCTCCACTGGAACTAACTCTTCTCCTATGCCAGTCGCCCAGGCGGCCTCACCCATCACGAATACGGGTACATCGGCACCCAGGTCAAGACCTATGGCGGCAAGCTCAGGTAATGCTAAATTCAGTTCCCACAAATGATTTAACGCCAGCAAGGTCGTCGCCGCATTAGAGCTACCACCACCCAGGCCGCCGCCAACTGGAATACGTTTATTAATCGAAATTTGCGCGCCCTGTTTAGCCCCAAATCGGTTCTGCAAAACCTGTGCCGCTCGTATCGCTATATCATCTGCAGCGGCAACCGAAGAATGACTATCGACTCGCTCAATCGAACTATTCTCCGTGGTTACTATTTTCATGTCGTCATATAAATCGATAAATTGAAAAACGGTTTGCAGCAAGTGATAACCATCTTGTCGACGCCCGGTAATATGCAGCATCAGGTTTAATTTGGCCGGGGATTGAAGCGTTAAATGTTTCAACAATATACGAGTTAATCAAATTCGGGGAATAAAACGGGTTGATCGACTGGCGTTTCGTACTGGTGCCAACGTTCGATGACGATCTTTAAAGCCAGGTCCTGATGTTTTAGATACATCTTTCTTGGCAGTCCCTGGGCCGGCGATTGCCGATCAAAATAGTCCAGGTAATTGATTTTCCAGTCATTTTGGCGCAACGATTTAAGTCGACCATCGCCGCGCAAATCAAATGAATAGTCAGCAGATTCCAGGGGCAAGCCTTTTATCCACCATTCCAGCCCGCTAACAGGGATCGACCAGCCAAGCACCTCAAGCAACAGGGCTTCGGCAGACTCATTAAAATATTTTTGCCCATCTGGCAGGGTGAGCATGACCGGCGCTGAACTTCCGTTTGCCGGGTTTGATTCGACCCGAAATACACCCTGTCCAAGAGGCGCTTCGAGTACAAGGATGAATCGATTCTGCTCGCGCTGCCAGTTAATCCCGGCCTGGTAGACCTCATCATTGACAAATATTGCCGATCTGGCGTGAATTTCCCAGCTATCGAAATCGGACAGTTGCGCCTGGTACTTGTCCCAGGCGACGTAACTTTCTTCGGTAACCGGGGTATCGGGTAAACTGGCACAGGCACCAAGTAACAACAATACCCATAAAAACACCAGGACACGGCAAAAACCAGCTTTACCAGGCAGCGGCGTATAACTCGAATAGATTTGTTTTTTTGAAAAAGCGCACATCGGCGCATAGTAGTCGTGCCTGACAGTAAATACCATCCTGTTTGGGTGCTCTTGCAACCCGCTCCCTTCGTGCAATATACGCTGGCAGTCTTTCGGACTTAGGGCGAATCTACTGCGCTGATGGGAGAGCGGCCCATATTCCCCCGATTTATCGTTGCGTAGGATCCACTATGCGCCTCAAAATCGGGAAAATCTGGTCTCGCTCTCCCACCATGCTCGCTACGATTCCCTAAGTCCGAAAGACTGCTAGTTGATGAAGCGACCCATGACTTCTTGCAGCATGGAATTATCGGGTGATTTTTGCAGGGCTTTTTTCCATACCTGTTCTGCTTCAACCTGCCTGCCACTGACCCACAACACTTCACCCAGGTGAGCGGCAATTTCACCATCGTCGAATCGAGACAGTGCGTTACGCAGCAGCCGAATCGCTTCCTCGTAGTTACCCATGCGATAGTTGACCCAGCCAAAGCTATCTATAATCGCCGCGTCATCAGGCATGATTTCGATGGCGCGCCTCAAATATTCGTATGCTTCCTTGTAACGATCAGTCTGATCTGCCAGTGTGAACCCGAGAGCGTTTAATGCATGGGCATTGTTCGGTTCGGTTTTGAGTATGGTTTGAATATCCTCCTCAAGAATATCGAGGCGCCCGACTCTTTCCGCGGTCAGGGCCCGGGCATACAAAAGATCTGAATTACCAGGTACGATATCGAGTGCCGAATTGTATACAGCCATCGCATCTTCATAGCGCTTTTGTGCGCGCAGTAACTCACCTTCAGCAAGATAGATACGAACCAGTGAACCATTTGACTGACTGCCTTTAAGCATCGAGCCCAGATGTTCATAAGCCTCGTCGTAGCGTCCTGTGACACCGAGCAAGTTGGCAATGTGTAATTTTGCCTCAAACAAATACTCGCCAACATGTACCTGTTTGTACCAGTTGATCGCCTTGTCGTAGTGGCCCTGGCCTTCGCTGACACGGCCGAGGTAATACTGGGTTTCACCTTTACGCTCACCCATTTCAACCAGCTTCAGCATGTATTTCTCGGCATCGTCCAGGCGCTGGGATTCCAGTGACAACAAACCCAGGGTATAAAGTAGTTCAACATCATCGGGTGCGGCACGGTGCAATGTTTCGAATTCGATGCGGGCTTTTTCATAATATTTGACATCGACCAGCAAACGCGCGTAAGTCAGGCGCAACTTCTGATCATCGGGTCGCTTATCGACTGCTTTACGTAGGCTGATAACCGCTTCTTCACGACGCCCGAGTTTAATCAATACCTTGGCCCTGGTATTGTGGGCCCCCGGGATTTCCTCGATCGCCAGAGCCTTGTTCAGGTATTTCAGTGATTCTTCAGTCTGTCCGTACTGGGCAGCCAGGACACCGTGAAGAAACTGTGCGTACGCCCTGTCTTCATACTTTTCGGCAATGCCGCGGGTTATCGAGATCACCGCAGCGGAATTTTTCTCTCGTGACAGTACGGCGAGCAGCGAAAGAAATAATTCCTTATCAGATATCTCGCTGGTTGCGATTATCTCGTCCAGGTATTCAAAGGCGTCGTTGATTTTATTCTGGCGAATATAAATAGCGACAATTATCTGGCGCGCTTCAATACGGTCGGGGGCGAGCTCAATCCAACGTTGGGCGGCCTCGGTTGCGGCCTCAAAATCTTCACCATATACGGCTATGCGCACTGCACGTTCGGCGATATCCGGATTATTTTGAGATTTCGCAACAATCAGGTAATTTTTTACCGCTAGATCGGTTTGACCACGGTGAATCGCTATCTCCGC
>QNFD01000269.1 GCA_003645435.1 Gammaproteobacteria bacterium
CCGCTAGCAGAGGGAGAAAAGGATCAAAGAATTCGCGAGGCAGATGGTTATCGGCTCAAGCGTATCAACGAGGCCGAAGGTGATGTGGCACGATTCAACTCTTTATTTGCTGAATATCGCAAGGCGCCCGAAGTCACTCGTCGTCGCATCTACATTGAAACCATGCAGGACGTGATGCCGAGCATCCAGTCTAAAATTCTAGTCGATGATGAAATGAACGGTTTACTACCGCTACTCAATCTTGATACGCAGAAAGGTGGTCAGCAATGATAAATGTAAAGCAGCTTGTGGTATTGTCAATTCTGGTTGCCGGCCTATTTGTGTTGATGAGTTCGATTTACACTGTTGATGAAGCCGAGCAGGCAATTATTACCCAATTTGGTAAGCCGGTGGGAGAGCCTGTCGTTGAAGCGGGGATTAAATTTAAAGTGCCCTTCATTCAAGAGGTCAATCCCATCGACAAGCGTGTGCTTGAATGGGATGGACCACCTTCGGATATGCCAACCAAGGATAAGCTGTATATTTCCGTCGACCTGTTCGCCCGCTGGAAAATTGTTGATCCACTGCAGTATTTTTTACGCTTGCGTGATGAGCGCAGTGCGCAATCCAGACTGGATGATATCCTCGGCAGCGAAACTCGTAATGCCGTTGCCAAGCATGAACTGATTGAAATTATCCGCACCTCGAAAGATCGTATTCCATTGCGCGATACCATTTTGGCATCAACAGAACAGGAACAAAACATGGGTTCCCTGGTGCCTATCGAGAAAGGACGCAAGCTGGTTGAGCAGGAGATATTCGCAGCGGCGTCTAAAAAAGTCGGTGTGTTTGGTATTGAATTACTGGATATACGCTTTAAGCGCATTAATTACAATGAAAGTGTACGCCCAAAGATTTACGACCGCATGATTAGTGAGCGGCGGCAGATTGCTGAACGTTTTCTTTCTGAAGGAAACGGAGAGGCTGCCAGAATACGCGGTAATCGGATTCGGGATTTAAATAAAATCCAGTCCGAAGCTTATCGGGCAGTAGAGGAAATTCGTGGTCTGGCAGATGCCAAGGCAACGGAGATTTATGCCGAGGCTTACAACCAAAGTCCTCTAGCAGTCGAGTTCTACGAATTCACGCGGACTATGGCCTCTTACCCGTCCATCATCGATGAAAGCACGACTCTTGTACTGTCTACCAGCAGTGATCTGTTCAAATTTCTCAAGGGTATGAATCCGAAAACGGAATAACACGATCATTAAAGGAAGCAAAACCTGTGAGCTGAAGTGTTTCTCAAATTAGAGCGCTATCTGTTCCATGGGTTTAACCTACACCCTTAATAACAAGTCATCTTCCAGGATGTGAAAATTGATGGGGATAATGTAAAAAGTTCAACCAAATTCAAAATCTGTTTGTTCACCATTCAAAAATCCAATTGGGCGGTGAATATGCAACATTGAATGATGGCCAGGCTGTTGAATTTGAAGTGGGTCAGGACCAGAAAGGTCCATGCGCTAGCTAAGTTCGCTCGTTGTAGCGCTAAAAGGGTAATCACATTATAAAGCCCACAGGGGGAGCGTTAATTTTCGGCTTCGGGCACCTCCGGCCTACCATCACTTTTGGAGTCCGGTCGGCAGCGACAGATTTGTCAGCGCCCCCGCGTATCACCGGTTAGCCTGGCAACCGCACGAATCCTGTTCGCGCCAGTGTGGTCAGCGCATGACCGCGGTAACGTCGTCTTCGGAGTTCACTTCATTTTGTGATTGCACCAAAACGGCCATTTATGGTTGAACAGTTATTGACAACTTCCGGCACAAAGGAAACCGAGTGATTCACACTTTCCTGCGCAATTGCCGGATTATCAGACCCCCCTGGTTTTACTTGTGTCTCGTTCGGAATGTTCAGTTATTTTTTGATTGTATTACCTGGCCGCGAGAAGAGTTGCCCAAACCCTTTGATCGGGTCAGTGATGCCGGCGCGGCGCAGGCAACTCCAGAATTGGGCCTGATTGCTGGTCACCACCGGCTTTCCGGTTAGCTGTTCAATTTCGTCGGCCACTTCCAGCGCGCGAATGCCGCCGCAACTGAGGAAAATGGCTTCGGCGTCAGGCCGGTCGATAGCGAGGGCGAACTCTTTCCAGTAACCCGGTGTGACACAGCCGAATTCGATACCTGTGGTCAGGTTGAGGCCCTGGATATCGAGGATTTCAATACCGCGAGCCGTCAAATATTCCGCCTCCGCGGTATTTATTTCGTCGAGATAGGGCGTGCCGACAACAATCTTTCTTGAATTCAACTCGCGCAGGGCATCGGTTACGCCGGTCACGATACACATCGGTTTGGCCCAGGGCGCGCCCTTGACGATTTCCTCCATGACGCGATCCTCGCCAATGACAATCGAGCCGCTGGTGCAACTGTAACTGACGACGTCGGGCCTTGTATCCGGCTGAATGCGCGAGGCCGCGTCCGCCATGAACTCGATGTGGCGCGAAAGCGTCTCGTTCGTCGTGAAGTCGTCGGTTTTGAGCCGGGTGATATGAACCGCAACACCCTCCGGCGCCATATCGAAAAAGTCAGACTCGGCGGCCAGATCTGTAGACATCAGGATAAAACCGAGCCTGGCCCGATGATGTTTGCCCTGATCGAGAACCGGTTGCCAGGATTTTGATTGAACGGTTTCGCCCCGGTTAAACATATTTGCTCCTATAACACCATGTCATCAATGGATTTTGGATGTTCGGTAATCTGCTCGCATCCGCTTTCGGTGAGGATGAAACTGTCGCCCACCTGCGCGCGGAAACTGTCGATTGCGACCGAGCCGTCAACCGCCAGCACCATACCGGGCTGGAGCAGAGTTTTATCACCTGTCACCAGTTGGGGCTTCTCGAGGAAACTGAAACCGGTCGCCCGGCCACAGCGAAACGGATAATCGAAACCGGCGCCCTGAATCACTTCCGCGTAAGCACTATGGACGGATTCAGCCGTGACGCCGGGTTTTAACACTTCGAGTGCCGCCTTCTGGCTGGCCACGGCGACTTCGTAAATTTCGGCCTGCTTCGGATCGGGAATTTCGCCAATCCAGAAGGTGCGGTCAAAACCCAGTTTGAAGCGATGGAAATTGGTCATGCCGCAAAAACACAGGAATACCGGATCACCCCGGCGCATAACGCGTGTGGTTGCCCGGTGATGGGTTTTGACGATCTCTTCACCGGAGGCCATGATCTGTAAAAAGTGCGTGTTCGGCGACATCGCGGCGTCTTCGTAATGGGCGGCGAGCAACCCGGCGGCCTTGCGCGTACCGGCCTGCGACGTGGCAATTGCTACTTCATACTCGGGCACACCATCACCAATGGCATTCCGACCGGCAGCCATCATGGCGCCCGCAACCTGGCCCGCATGGCGCGCCAGTTGCAACTCCTGATCCGACTTGATCATGCGCATGTCGGACAGAATCGGAGTCACGTTGCCAAGACTTTCAGCCGCGACAAGGCTGTCAATATAGGCACGTACCATCGGTGGCATATGATCGGGCTCTATCGCCACGCTTGCGGTTCCCTGTAAAGCGGCGGGCAGCTCTTCGCGCCATTCGTTACCCGCGCCATCATTCCACGCGGCTATGCAATTCACCGTGGCGCTCGCCTCAGCCATGACCAGGTCGATGGTCGGCGTAATCAACAGGCTGTCACCGTCGCGCGGCACAACCAGAATCGTCGGCCGCCCAAACTCCATGTGCAGGTAGTCGTAATAACCGGTCAGGTAATAGACGTTATCATCGTCGGTAATAATCGCGGCATCGAAGCCCTCATCATGCAATCGCTGCCTGAGGTCATCCAGTCGTTCGCTATACATTGTTTCCTGTACTCTGATTTTAAAGTGCTTCGGAGATCCCGTTCGCAGCCTGTTTTCCCGCACCAGTTAGCGGCAGGCCGAGGACGATTGAACTGAATTTATCGGCATAAGTCCACAACGAAATCAGTATTATGGCAACCGCTTAATGTAGTTGACAGGGAGGAGTTGACAGGGGCACACACCTTCCAATTGCTACTCTCCATTTCCTGAGTGTGATAGCAGGAGCAGGTCAGGTATTAATTGAGAATGAAATAAGCGTCATGGGCTACTAATTACGAGCGGCCGTTACTGTTTTTCGTAATTGTAAAACCCGCGTCCGCTCTTGCGCCCGAGATACCCGGCATCGACCATTTGTTGCCAGATGGGGCAGGGCCGATATTTGGAGTCGCCAAAGCCGTCGTGCAGTACCTTGATCACGGCGTAACAGGTGTCGAGACCGATCAGGTCGGCCAGCTCCAGCGGTCCCATCGGGTGCGCCATACCGAGCTTCATGATTTCATCGATGCCGGCGGCGCTGGCAAGTCCCTCGTAGTAGACATAGGCGGCTTCGTTGATCATCGGTATGAGGATGC
>QNFD01000270.1 GCA_003645435.1 Gammaproteobacteria bacterium
AGCATCCGGTATATAGGTAAGTGAACCACCCCCTCACCCTAACCCTCTCCCTCAGGGAGAGGGGACTACAAATACTCCCTCTCCCCGCTGGGGAGAGGGCAGGGGTGAGGGGCAGTTAGTCAGTTTAATTCAAAGACCAGGTAAGTTAATTTAACGCCCTTCCTGTTTCTCTCAGCTCACGTCGCGAGAGTTAGAATTCTCCTGGAACCCAGACAGCAATATGAAACTTGCTTGATCTATATCAAGGTATCCTGCCTGATGCAGGCGCAATATGATCAAATCTACAGGTGATTCCGGAAAAAATCGGCAGGTTGAGGCTAGTCGCTTCAGACTGTTATATAAAAATGGCATTCCCTGAGTAGAGATCGTTCTATTAAATCGGGAGGCACTATGCGTTGTTCCAGACTAAGTCTTTTTTTCATATTTTCACTATTCCTCACACCTTTGTTACAGGCAGCCGATATCGAAGCCGGCAAGAACAGGGCATCCCAATGCTTTGGCTGTCATGGTGCGGACGGTATCAGTTTAAATCCGAAGTACCCCAACCTTGGGGGGCAGAGTGCGGAATACCTGATTAAGCAACTCAATGCCTTCCGTTCGGGAGAACGATCGGACCCATTCATGACGCCTATGGTTACCACCATGAGCGATGCCGACGTCGAAAATGTATCGGCTTTTTTCGCCAGCAAGGGTATTAGATCAGCGGAACCGATATCAACCGGTGGTGAAAGAGAAGAGATTACGGCTGCTGCCGCAAAAATACTGGCCGCAATGGAGGCGATGTACCAGGGTGCTGCATCTGGCGTACCTGCACCTGCCGCCGCGCCCGCGCCTTTAAATAAAATCACTCTTACCGAGGCCGAGTCCGAACGCGCCAGAGGGATTTATTTTCAGCGTTGCGCGGGTTGCCATGGTGTGCTCAGGAAAGGCGCGACCGGTAAGCCTTTGACTACCGATATTACCCAAAAAGTGGGCACCGTTTACCTGGAGACCTTCATCAAATACGGATCACCGGGAGGAATGCCGAACTGGGGCACATCGGGGCTGTTAAACGATCATGATGTCAACCTGATGGCGAGGTACCTGCAGACTGAACCACCGGTACCACCCGAGTGGGGAATGAACGAAATGCTCGGCACCTGGGTGGTACGCATACCACCTGAAGAAAGACCAAAAAGTAAACAGAATGACTTCAACCTGAATAACGTTGTTTCGGTAACCCTGAGAGATGCCGGCCAGATCGCGTTGATAGACGGCGATAGCAAAGAATTCATCAGCGTTATCAATACCGGCTATGCGGTGCACATTTCTCGTATGTCTGCCTCGGGTCGCTATCTATTCGTAATCGGTCGAGATGCAAGAATTAATCTGATCGATTTGTGGATGGCACAACCAGAGACCGTAGCCGAGATTAAAATCGGCCTGGAAGCACGCTCGGTAGAGACATCCAAGTACAAGGGCTACGAGGACAAGTTCGCAATTGCGGGTGCCTACTGGCCACCTCAATTCGTGGTAATGGATGGGGATACGCTTAAGCCCAGGAAGATAGTCTCCACCCGTGGTTTGACCGTGGATACTTCGGAATATCATCCCGAGCCCCGGGTCGCGGCCATCGTCGCCTCGCACGAACATCCGGAATTTATCATTAACGTCAAGGAGACTGGTAAGGTCAAGCTGGTTGATTACAGTGATTTGAATCATCTTAAAATTACCACCATCGACGCGGCTTTGTTCCTGCACGACGGAGGATGGGAAAGCACTCGCCGTTACTTCATGTCGGCGGCGAACAAGTCGAACCAGATAGCCGTGATAGATTCTAAAGATCGTAAGCTGGTTAAACTCGTTGATGTCGGCAAAATTCCGCATCCGGGTCGAGGTGCTAATTTTATTGATCCGGAATTCGGAGCGGTATGGGCAACCAGCCATCTCGGCGACGCCACTATCTCCCTGATTAGCACCGATACTAGCAAGGACACGGCATGGCAGGTGGTCCGAACCCTGACCGGGCAGGGCGGTGGCTCACTATTTCTCAAGACTCACCCGAAATCGAAAAATTTATGGGTGGATACGCCGTTGAACCCCGATCCCAGTATCTCACAGTCGATTGCTGTTTTTGATGTTGCGAATCCGGACAAGGGTTACGAACGAATTCCTATTGCTGAATGGGCGGAAATTGGCGAGGGACCCTTACGCGTGGTACAGCCGGAATATAACTTCAAAGGCGATGAGGTCTGGTTTTCGGTATGGAACGGTAAAGACCAGGAGTCGGCTATCGTCATAGTCGACGATAAGACGCGAAAATTGAAACATGTCATCAAGGATAAGCGGCTGGTGACGCCAACAGGCAAGTTTACTGTGTACAATACACAGCATGATGTTTACTGATGGTTGGGAAGTGAGCTAAACAATCCCCCTCACCCTAACCCTCTCCCCAGCGGGGCGAGGGGACTAAAATACTCCCTCTCCCCTCTGGGGCGGTGCGACGCCTCGCGAGGGCAGGGGTGAGGGGCGGCAGTTCATCAGGATAATCCAGGCCACGGCCAACCTACTTAACACCCTTAGCAATCAAAAACGAACTGTAGGCCTTGTCGGTGCCGTTGATGTGGTTGATCAACCAGTCCTTGAGGTAAATAACCGCGTTCTTCATAGCGGTATCCTGGTCCTTTTCGTACTCGGCCAACACTTCTCCAACCCTGGCGATCATTTTGTCATGCTGTTTCTTATGCGATTCGAAATCAGGATAACCATTTTCTTGCATTAATCCTTCTTCGTAGTGGAAATGTGTCTTTGTGTAGTCGAGCAATTGATCCAGCGCCTCGCGCTCGAATTGCTCACCGGTGGAAAAATCTACCGCTGTTTGCAGCTGGTTAATCAATCCCAGCAGCTTTTTGTGTTGCTGGTCGATCGAGTCGATACCGACGCTGTATTCCGGTTTCCATTTAATATACTGACGCGAGCTCATCTTTTTGTGTATCAAGGGTAGAAATGCCAGTAACGCTACCAGAACCCAGGTGATGGGATTGCCTGGGTCTGCAGCAATAAGTAAAATTACCGCGGTAATGAGTGCCAGAATAAAAATAGCCACTCCAAACATACGTATTTGATTATTCACAAAATTTTATCTCAGGCTTATGAAGTATTATGCCGCTGTGGGCAGTATCCAGAGTATTTGGTCGGCCAATAATTGCACAGACGGTTATAGTACACCTTGATCGGAGTTGATACCTGATCGACATTCTAGTGTTGCTTAAGCATGCTGTGTTTGATCTAAATCAATTTTCTGCCAATGCGGCCATGTAATAATTACTGCGTATATCTGGATCTCATTGAAAGTTAAAGAGAAAATTTAGCAATGATTTTTGCTGAGGGTACTATCGATCATGACAAAAGGCTTTGTATCTCTGGTTGGCGCAGGTCCGGGTGACCCCGATCTTTTAACCGTGAAGGCGCTGCGCCTGCTCAAACAGGCAAGTGTCGTGGTCTACGATCGACTCGTATCGGCTGAAATTATGCAGCTAGTGCCGACCGGGGTTAGCTGTATTTCGGTTGGTAAATCTGCTGGACAGCATTGTCTTCCCCAGCATGAAATTAATAAACTGCTGGTTTCGTTAGCCAAATCCGGGCGACGTGTTGTGCGCTTAAAAGGCGGAGATCCTTACTTATTTGGCCGTGGTGGCGAAGAAGCACTGGTTTTAAAGCAGTATGATATTCCGTTTGAGGTTGTTCCGGGTGTGACTGCGGCGGCCGGATGCAGTGCCTATACCGGTATCCCACTGACCCAGCGCGGTATGAACCATGGCGTGCGATTTCTGACCGGGCATTTACACAACGATGATGAACTCGGTATCGACTGGTCCAAGATAGCCGATCCCGATTGTACACTGGTGATTTATATGGGCCTGGGCAGTTTACAGCGCATTAGCGATGAACTGGTTAATGCGGGATTGGCCGCTTCGACACCGACCGCGGCGGTTCACAATGGCACAACAATGAGTCAGCAAAAAGTCATTTCAACACTATCTGATCTACCCTCGGCGGTGGAGAGCGCCGGCTTAAAGTCGCCGGTTATTATTATTGTCGGCGAAGTTGTATCGCTTAGTGACGAGCTCGACTGGTTTCAGTCTGCAGACAATATCCATCTGCTAAGCGAGGAAGATATTGAACATAATTCGTTCGATTTGGCTCGCGCTTAGCCTGATCCTGTCGGTTCCGCTACTGGCAGACAGCACGATTTCTGAGAGTCGCAAGCAAGTGTTACTTAATCTGCTCGTACAGGACTGTGGTTCCTGTCATGGCCTGAGGATGAAGGGTGGACTGGGCCCGGCTTTACTGCCATCGGCATTAAACGGTAAACCTGCTGAATTTATTACCGCAACCATACTCGATGGCCGACCGGG
>QNFD01000271.1 GCA_003645435.1 Gammaproteobacteria bacterium
ATGACAACGAGCACTCGCGCCATACTGACTCGGTTGGCGCTGATTTAACGACGGAAAAGCAGGTCGGCGAGGCAACCTATAATCCGTTCGCGGAACTGGCATCAATGCTCGATAAGAAGAAATAATTGTCTGTGAACATCAATCGACACTGACCCCTTGATATTTTTGGGGGATATTTACCTGGGGCGACCGAGATCGATATCGACGCCGGCGGCGAGTAATTCCTCGGTGCGCTGCTGCGAATAGGTTTGATAATCGAATTGTTGGTAATGTCCACCAGCGACATAACGCATGCTCTCCTTGAAATGATGCGGGAAAGTCAGGCTGTCGTGACGCCGCAGCAAGTTGCCATCATCGAACACCAGCACTCCCGGGCGGTAAATCACTTCATGTTTGCGGGCGAGCTCGGCGGCTGTCGTTTGGTTGCCGTAGACATCGATAATCGTTGCTTTTGAATCGGCGTCGAGACGCACGATCGTGAACGCTGCAATTTCCTCGCGCACCTGTTCATGTGCCAGAATACCATCGTGAAACTCGTCGCAGTCATAGCAGCTGCCGTCTTCGAAAATAACCATTAGCGGTCCGTCCACGCTGGACAGGTCCGTGACCTCGCTAAACAGCGGATTGGCACGCAACTGATAAACATTTCGGTCGAGTTTGGCTTGCAGGTAATCGCCAAGACTGGTGGTCTGGTAAGACCTGGTGGCAACGAATTCAAGCACCTGCCGGAAACGTTCGGGTGCACGATAACCATTGATACGCACGATAGTTTTGTTGTCTGCGTCCATGAACAGCAGCGCCGGAGTCGAGTAAACCTTCAGAATTGCGGCCAGTTCTTTTTCGGTGACCGAAATTTCCTCGTTAAAGGCGATATCGCGATCGCCCTGAATATTGATCGCGATGACGTCAAAATGGTCCTGAATGTAGCTACTCAATGGTTCTGCGGTGAAAGACTCCTCCAGCATGCGGTCGCAGTAGGGGCAACCGTTAAGGTCGAAAAACAGCAGTACGTGCCTGCCGGCTTCACTGGCATCGTCGACATCGTCCGCGATCTCGAGAAAACTCTCCTTGAACCAGGCAGGCGGCGCGTGTGACACACCGCCGACAATTTGGCCCCGAGTATCGCTTTCGGCCGTGAAAACGGGGCCGGATATAGCCGTAATTACGAGTAAAAGCAGGGTTTTTTGCAATTTTCCGGAAATGTTCATCATCGATGGGCTCAATTGGTGGTGGCATGATTCTAAAGCAGCAGCATAAATCACTTCGCCAAGCCTGTTAATTACTTCATTGATAACAGGATTGCCGCACCGAAATGCGACATTTTTTACTTCTGCGTACAACCTCGATTTCTAGCTGCTAGACTCAGTGTTAACACATTATAACCACACAGTAGAAAATCATGAATTTAGTCGCAACCTTGCTTTCCCTGTTCATCCTCGGCCTGTTGATCGTGCTGGTCGTGCAGATGCGTCGACAACGTCTCGCCACCGAGGAATTGCTCTCGGATAACCGTATTCGCACCCGGCTTTATCAGGATGCCGACGAATCGACCACTTTTATCCTCAGCCGTACCATCCAGAACATCAGTGCCGGCCATCCCGACCCAAACCTGGAGAGCGATTCATTTACGCTAAAAGTGGTGCGTGAGCTGGTAAAGCGCAGAGTGTCGAAAGACAGGTGGCTCGAAATCCAGACCAACGAAAGGCTCGTCCACGAGCTTTATCTGCTATTGCGCGATGGAGGTATCAAAAAAGCCCCGCGCTTGAAGCAAGTCAAGTCCTGAGGGATTATCCGGGCGTAATAGGAGTTGTCCGCTGCGACTTCCAGGACTTCATATCGCAGCCTTGATTGTCGACAGTTCTTGATCGGCTTGCTCTGTTTGCAATAGTGTTACGATTTCGTCGAAGGCAATCGGTTTACTGAAATAATACCCCTGCATCAGATTGCATTTGTGCTGTTTGAGAAATTCGAGCTGTGCCTCTATTTCTACACCTTCTGCAACCGTTTTTATGCCCAGCCCCTTGGCCATGTTAATAATCGCGATCGTAATCGACATGTCATCTTTACTTTCCGGGATATCGCGTATAAAAGAGCGATCGATCTTCAGTGTGGTAATTGGGAACTGCTTGAGGTACGCGAGCGATGAATATCCGGTACCGAAGTCATCGACAGAGATGGTCACACCAATCGCCGATAGTTCTTTTAATGCCCGGGTAACACGTTCGACATCAATCATGAGCATGCTTTCAGTGATTTCCAGATCAAGCAAAGCAGGCTCGAGCCCTGCTTCTTGCAGGGCCTGTTCAACATGCTGTACCAGGTTTGGTTCGCGAAGTTGGCGCGGGGACAAGTTAACCGATACTTTCGTTGGAGGGAGGCCAAAGGCTTGCAGGGCTTGATTTTGTTTGCAGGCTTCCCGTAAAACCCATTCCCCTATGGGCACAATAAGCCCGGTCTCCTCTGCGGCACTGATGAATCGGTCAGGTGCTATCAAGCCCTGTTGCGGGTGCTGCCAGCGTATCAGAGCCTCTAATCCCACCACTGTATCTTTTTTGATATCGATCTGTGGTTGGTAAAATAAAACGAATTCGTTGCCTGCTAGTGCCTGTCGCAACTCGTTTTCCAGCTTCAGGCGTTGTTCCAGCCGCACGGTCATTTCATGATTGTAATATTGATAGTTGTTGCGGCCATTTTCTTTTGCGTGATACATTGCGGTATCGGCATTTTTCAGCAAGCTCTCGACATTGTTGTCGTCGAGTGGATACAGGATGATTCCAATGCTCGCAGTGATGAAAAGCGTCTTGTTCTTGATATGAAACGGGCTGGAGAAACTCTGGACTATTTTATCCGCAACAATATTGATGTTGTCTATGGTCTGTATATCCTGCAGTACCACGCTGAATTCATCACCCCCCCAACGGGCCACGGTGTCACTCGCACGTGTACAGTCTCTCAATCGTTCCGCTGCCTCTTGCAGCAAGCTGTCGCCCGCATCGTGACCCAGGCTGTCATTGATATCCTTGAACTGGTCGAGATCGATAAACAGAACTGCAACCAGTTGCTCGTGACGATCTGCTTCCTTCAGCGCCTGTTGCAGCCGGTCGGCAAATAGATAGCGGTTCGGCAGACCGGTGAGATCGTCGTAATAGGCAAGATAATTCAAACGATCATCGGCCTTTGCCTTCTCGGTAACATCAAGAATCATCGCCACGTACACGGGGGGTTCTTCCGCCGGTGAATACTGTAATAAAACTTCGACCGGATAAGTGGAGCCGTCCTTACGTCGATGAACGGTTTTGAAATTTACCTGATCGCATTCACCTTTGCGCAACGGTTCGATATAAGACAGAAACTCATCGCGTGAAATCTCCGGCTTCAAATCCAGTGCCGTCATTTCGCACAGTTCTTTGACGCCGTAGCCAAGATTGTCACGCCCGCCCTGGTTGACGTGAGTGAAACGCAGGGAATCAGCATCGAACACATAGATTTCGTTTGATGACTTGTCGAGCAGACGCCCGAGCCGACTGGAAAGCTCGGTTGCCTGTATGTGTTTGCGCGTCAGGATCCGCTCGGCATGGGTGACGAATATATAGAGAACCGCATACAGCAGGCCAAAAATTAACAACACCAGGCCGCTGACCTGGAGTTGTTTACGTTTGATTTCGATGAGTGTTGCAGTTATATCGGAGTAGATCTCGAATACGCCGGTTACCTTGTTGTCCGGGCCTCCATAAACAGGCAGGTAACTGGACAGTACGCTCCGGTCATGGGCATCGCTGCCATCTATTTTACGGAATATATCTCTTTTTGAAATCTCACTGATTACTTCGCCGGTACGCGCAACCACGCTGCCCGGGTAATCCGCCGGTTTGACAATGCCGGTCTGGTCTGGGTCGGTGGAAAACAGGATTTTGCCATTGGTATCGAATATCTTGATCTTGAGTACCGGCAGGTGCTGCACTATCTTTTCGACGTCACCGTGTAATTGTTTCGATAAGGCGTGTCTGACCAGTTGTGGTCGTGGTAGTGTTTCAGCCTCTAGCAGAAAATCACGATACCTGGGTAACAGCGTATTGGAGAGCGTCTGGGTCAGGATCAAATAATTTCGTTCCTCGAGTTCAATCAACTGTTCGATCGTGGTGTGCCGATAATAGGAACTCAGGGTCACAGCGGCGATGATAACCGCAATCAGGCTGACGATAGAATAGTGGTATCTGAGTCGAAACATTATTTTATATCGGATGAGAGCCTGCTGTTAGCGACCAGCGAAACGGCTATTGCTGGATACTAGAGTCCAGTCCTGTACAGATGAAGTCATTGGTTTGTCCCGAAATTCAAGGGATACACCGGTTTATCGGCATTGCGGCAGTAAACTTTAGATAACTATGATCGCA
>QNFD01000272.1 GCA_003645435.1 Gammaproteobacteria bacterium
ACCCGAGCGTAACCTGGGTCCGACTATTGATCGGCGATAGATAAATATGGTGATAGTAGCGCATACATCATATTAATATGATCGGGATGTTCATTTAGCGCCGAAATATAGTGAAACTGTTCTCCGCCCGCTTGCATAAAGAAATCACGATACTCGATTTGAATCTCATCCAGTGTCTCCAGGCAATCGGCTGAAAAGCCGGGGCAGATAATATCGACCGATTTGATTCCATTCGCGATGAGTTCACTCAAGGTTTCCCTGGTATAGGGTTTTAACCAGACCTGCTTGCCAAAGCGGGACTGGAAGCAGAGTGACCAGTCTGTTTTTCCGAGTTCCAGTTTTTCGGCCAGCAGCTTCGCGGTGACTAAACATTGTTTATAGTAAGGATCGCCGCGATCGACGTTGATCTGGGGCAGTCCATGAAATGACATCACCAGGTGATTTCGTGAACCGGTTTTATTCCAGTGATCCCGAACCGATTCTGCCAGTGCCTCGATATAGGCGGGGTGTTGGTAGTAACTGTCGATGAAGCTTATCGACGGCTGATTACGATACCCCGAGAGTGTCTGCGCCAGGTACTGAAACGTGGTGGCCGTGGTGGTGGCTGAATTTTGCGGATACAGGGGCAGCACGATGAGCCGATCCGTGCCCCCGGACATTAACTCCCCGATCACTGATTTGAACGAGGGCTCTCCATAGCGCATCGCCATTGCCACGGGGATATCATCACCGAGTATTCGCTGTAAAGCCATCGCCTGTCTTTGCGCGTAGACCATTAGCGGCGAACCCTCGTCTGTCCAGATGCGCTCGTAGCCCCGCAGGGTTTTAGCGCTGCGAAACGGCAGAATAAGACCATTCAGTAGCAGCCACCACGGCAGGCGTGGGATCTCGACTACCAATGGGTCGGATAAAAACTCTTTTAAAAATTGCTTTACAGCGGATCTGTCCAGTGCGGCCGGTGTGCCGAGGTTGGTGAGCAAGACTGCGGTTTTTCGGGACATTGGGGCGCCGCCAGGGAAAGGCGCCAGTTTAATGCGGTGCTTCGCAATTGTCACTGCCTGGTAACCTGTTAAGTAACAGAGGTTATTATTAACCCGTTTCAATTAACTGGTGTATTTAATTAATAATATCAATCAAAAATTGTTGAAATATGGCTTGACAAAAAAAGATATGCACATGACGGGTATATTTGAAATGAGGTGGTTTTCAGGTGCGGGAGTTGATCGGCCCGAAACTGATATGAATTAATAAGTAATTGAATTTAAACAATAAAATACAACCGGTGAAATTGTGAGCAAATTAATCAAGAGTGAGGAACGACGCGGGTCACAGCATCTTATCGGTATTTCATTCACAGACTTATCCACAGGATATGTGGATAACAAAAATACTCCAGATTTCTTAGTAAGTTAGCTTCCGAATTCTAGAATTATCTTTAACAATGTGCGCTATCTGCAGGTATATGCCCGCTACCAAATCGTTCCAAATTTATCAAAACCGGTGCCGGTTTTACTGTGGTAGGAAAGCTGATCGAGTATGATTGCCTCTCAACCGGGTCAGTAGCAGGCGCCGGGGCAATTCGATGAAACCAGGTTTAGCCAGATGAGAACATAGCACTTGATGTCCGATAAACCAGCAAAAAGGTTTGCCTCCTTTGCGATCGCCATTCCTATATACAGAATTTTCGATTACGCCATTGAGCCAGGGAAATCAGGCGCGGCAGGAAGTCGCTATCGCCTGCCATTCGGACAGGGCTATAAGACCGGCTTGCTGCTCGAAAAACATGATTCCACTAGTGTGCCGGGCAATCGGATCAAGGCGGCGGGCGAATGCCTCGATGATGAACCGGTCCTGTCCGAACATATGATTAGATTGGCCCGGTGGATAGCGAATTACTATCTACAGCCATTGGGCGAGGTTTTATTTCAGTGTTTACCCGGATATCTGCGCGGTAGTAAGGCTGTAAAACCAGACCGGGTGAAATACTGGCAGGCGAAATCGATAGATGCCGGGGTGCGTGACAAAATTGAACGGCGCTCGCCTCGGCAATTTGAGTTACTGGTTGCCATAGAACGATCAGAGGCAGGACTTAACGCTGTCCAGCTAAAAGCAATTAACCAGGGCTGGCATGGATTGATCCGTGCCCTGGAGGAAAAAGATGCGATCAAATGGGGTTGGTTAACGCCGACCAGGATCGATCATAGCGATGCGATAATACCGGATCTTAGTGCTGAACAAGAACAGAGTTATAGCCAGATTAAAAGCAGGTCCGACCGTTTCTCGGTACACCTGCTCGACGGTATAACCGGTAGCGGCAAGACCGAGGTGTATTTCCGGTTGATACAGGACGCACTATCCCGAAAGCAGCAGGTAATCTACCTGGTACCAGAAATCGGCCTTACCTCGCAACTGGTAGATCGCGTGCGAAAACGCTTTGGGGAGCAGTTCACGATATCACATTCAGCTTTGACCGAGCGACAACGCTACCATGCCTGGGATCGATTTCGTCGGGGTGATGTTGGCATAATGTTAGGCACGCGCTCGAGCCTGTTCTCGCAAAATGATCGACTGGGGTTGATTGTTATCGATGAAGAGCATGACCATTCCTATAAACAGGAGGATGGCATTCGCTATCATGCCCGTGATGTTGCGATAAAGCGTGCGCAAATGCTGGACATTCCGATTTTACTGGGTTCGGCCACGCCCTCGCTGGAAAGTTTAAATAATTGTGCACGCGAGCATTATTTTTACTACCAGTTGTCGCAGCGACCGACTGGCTTTGCGCCACCCAGGATTCAATTGATTGATTCGAAAAATCTGCAGCTAGATAGTGGCTGCTCGCCCGCGTTGTTGCAGCGTATTGACTATCATCTTGGTCAAAAAGGCCAGGTCTTGCTGTATTTGAACAGGCGCGGTTTTGCACCGGTGGTGATGTGCCATGAATGCGGCTGGCAGGCGAACTGTGCGCATTGTGATTCCCGCCTGACCCTGCACCAATTCTTGAATCGATTGCTCTGCCACCATTGCGGATATGCCCAGGCGTTGCCCGGGTGCTGCGGTGAGTGTGGTAATCCTGATATTAAACATTATGGAATTGGTACCGAACAACTCGAGCAGGGCTTAAAAAAACGATTTCCGGATTATCCGGTTCTGCGCATCGACCGCGACGTGATAGCCTCGCGCGACGATCTTGATCAACGCCTGGCAACCCTACGCCTGGGAGAACCCTGCCTGCTGATCGGCACCCAGATGATTGCCAAGGGTCACGATTATCCGGGAATAACGATGAGCGCGATACTGGATACCGACCAGGCATTGTTCAGTGCATCTTACCGGGCCAGCGAACGCCTGGTGCAAACTGCTTTCCAGGTATCGGGACGTTCGGGCAGGGGTGATCGGCAGGGAGAGGCTTATTTGCAAACCAGCTTTTGCGACCATCCATTGATGCAGTCGATAGCAAATCAGAGTTATCGGGAAATTGCCGAGTCGATAACCCGGGAAAGAAAGATGCTGGGTTTTCCGCCCTATGCGCGTGTGGTGATGTTCAGGGCCGATGCCCTGAGTCTTGATCAGGCAATTGAAAAACTTAATGCGATAAAGCAGTGCCTGCAGGCCAGTGTCGCTCGGCACCGGGTAAAATGTATCGGCCCGATTCCAGCACTGATGACACGGCGCATTGGGCGTTACCGGGGCCAGCTTTGTTTGCTCAGTCAGGATATCCGTGAACTGCGTAACGCGTTACGCGAGGCAATGCCCGAAATCGAGCTGATAAAAAGTACAGCGGTGGTAAAGTGGGTGGTCGATGTCGACGCACTCGATCTTTAATAGTGATATAAATGCACATTAGTTGGCTGAAAAAGGGAACAGGCCTTTTGTCCTCGCCGGCATCCATGTAAAATCCCGATTCTTTTTAAAGGTTGGCCATCAGACCAGCCCCACAACACAGGCTTTTTAGTAGTTGAAGCAAATCATCCAAGATCTGATTGAACAGTCACTTGCACGCCTTCGGCAGGCTGAGCAATTGCCGATCGACCTCAATGTAAATATCCAGGTGACCCCGAGCAAGGATCGCAAACAGGGTGATTTCGCCAGTAATATTGCGATGATGCTGGCAAAGCAGGCGGGGAAGCCACCGCGTGAACTGGCAAATCTGATTGTTGGGCAAATTACCGCAATAGAAGCAATTCATAAAATTGAAGTCGCCGGCCCCGGATTCATCAACTTTTACCTCGCTAGCGATGCAGGCCATTCGGTAGTCCGCGATATTTTGCAACAGGGAGAAGCCTACGGTCGGAGTGATTACGGCAAGGGTCAGAAGGTGCAGGTCGAATTCGTATCCGCGAATCCGACCGGACCGCTTCACGTTGGGCATGGTCGCGGTGCTGCTTA
>QNFD01000273.1 GCA_003645435.1 Gammaproteobacteria bacterium
CTGCTCCGAGCCTGCATCCCCATGCAATACATTGCTTTCCCCGCCTTCCTCGTAATTGAGCACGAACTGGAGCGCGATTCGGGCATTGCCTGGCCAGTCCGCCTTTGGCGGATTTTGACCATAACCGATCAGGTCTCGGGGATAATTTTCTTCGTCGAACATGGCCAGGGGATCAGGAGTGTTTTAACCGGTTAACAGGATAGTAGCGAGATCGGGCTGTACTTCCTCGGACTTGTGCTCGATTCGATTTTCTATATGCAGCAGGTGCTGATTCATAATCTCGATCGCTCCGTTGACATCACCACTTTCAATCGCATCGACGATGGCCTCGTGATCCTGGTTACGGCAGCGGTTTTGCGGGTCGGCGCTAAGGTGGGTAAGGATTACCAGCGGTGTACGACGGATAATATCGTTGAGGTACTCTTGCAGAACGCTATTTCCGCACATTTTGGCCAATTGCCGATGAAAATCGACCGATAGCGATAAGGCCAGTTTGGAGTTTCCCTGCTGGTAAGCATCTTGTTCCTGATCGAGCATCCGGCGAAGATTTTGAACGCCGGACTGATCGATATTCGGTGTCAGAATTTGAATAATTGCGCCTTCGATGGCACGGCGCGTTGCAAACAGGTCGCGCCCTTCCTTTACCGAGGGTTTGGCAACACTGGCGCCGCGATTGGGTAGTTGATCTACCAGTCTGGAGTAAGCGAGACGCGACAGCACCTTACGGATGGTGCCGCGTTTGACGCCAAACACCTCAGCTAGCTGTACTTCCTTGAGCTTGGTACCGGGCGGCAACCGATGATCGATAACCGCCTGTTCTATCTGGCGCAGCACGTCGTCTTCGCTCATTGCCGGCTTAAACGAGTCGCGAGATTCCCTGGTATTCGGTTCGATGATCATTATCCTCGTATCATTACTTGCTATAGTAAAGCACATTCCAAGATTGTTAACAATATATTATAAAAGTGTTGACAATTATAGCAGATAGTGAGAATTTAACCGTTCTGAACACTGAGGGTGTCGTAAAAGGTTGGATTGTGTTTCCTGGCAAGGCGAAAATGCGCGCAGAAGCGCAGTTTACACGGAGTAAATGAGCATTCGAGCACATTTTTAACGCGGCCAGGGAGCACAAGACGACTTTTTACGGCACCCTCCACCGATGAGGAGCGGAATTGGCAGACTAACAACACATGTACTCGATACCGCAAACGGCTGTCCCGCAGTTGGTCTCGATATCGCACTCTACCAGGTTGATGGTGATCGTCGACTGTTAAAACAGGACACCACCAACGCCGATGGCCGTCTCGATACACCAATTCTCGATTTTGATGAATTCCATGTTGGCGTCTTCGAACTGGTATTCCAGGCCGGGGCCTATTATCACGACGGCAATCTCGAACTCCCCGACCCGCCATTTGTTGATGAAGTCGTTATTCGCTTCGGCATAGCCGATGCCGATTCGCATTATCATGTGCCTTTGCTAGTATCGCCCTGGTCTTACTCGACCTACCGGGGTTCCTGATTGATGGGAGAAGCGAACACAATTCGTTTCATACTCGACGGGGAATTGGTCGAAATCAGCGATATCGAGCCGACGCGGACGGTGCTGCAATATCTGCGTGAGGATCTCGGTCGTGTCGGCAGCAAGGAAGGCTGTGCCGAAGGAGACTGTGGTGCCTGCACCGTTGTTGTCGGCGAAGCGGTTAACAATCGCCTGCGGTTCCGTGCCGTCAACGCCTGTATTCAATTCCTACCAACCCTGGATGGCAAGATACTGTTTACCGTGGAGTCGCTCAAGGTTGCCGAAAACGCCCTCCACCCGGTACAACAGAGCATGGTCGACTACCATGGATCGCAATGTGGTTTTTGCACACCGGGGTTTATCATGTCGATGTTCGCGTTGTATAAGACCGAAACCAGTATCAATCGAGCCGTCATCGACGACGCGCTCTCGGGAAATCTCTGCCGCTGTACCGGTTATCGACCGATTATCGAAGCGACTCTGAAGATGAATGACTACCAGGTTTCGCCCGATGCGGATCCGGTGGTATATCAACCAGCCAGTAATAGTGCCGGCGACGCGAGCACAGAAGAACTGGAATTGATCGATCGCCTGAAGCAGTTACAAAGAAAACAGGGACTGGAGTTGAAAATGGGCGATAGTCAATATTTTGCGCCTGCTAGTACCGATGAACTCGCTGATTATTACCTGCAAAATCCCGATGCCTGTATTGTTTCGGGCGGTACCGATGTTGGTCTCTGGGTGACCAAACAACTACGTGAGTTATCCACGCTTGTTTATCTCGGCAATGTCGCCGAACTGAATCAAATAATAGAAAATGACTCCGGCATCGAAATCGGCGCCGCGGTCTCGTTAACCGATGCGTTTAATGCGCTAACGCCGGAATACCCCGAATTCAGCGAAATGTTTCGACGTTTCGCCTCGGTACCGGTACGCAATGCTGGAACTCTGGTGGGCAATATCGCCAACGGTTCGCCGATTGGTGATTCAATGCCGGCCTTAATCAGCATCGGTACCCGGGTTAAATTGCGAAGAGGGTCGAAGACCCGCGAGCTTGACATGCAGGACCTCTATCTCGATTACCAGAAAAATGCGATGGAGACCGGTGAGTTTGTCGAATCGGTAATCATTCCCAAACGCGACGAGTCGCTGCAGATACGCTGCTACAAGCTTTGCAAACGTTTCGATCAGGATATATCGGCGGTTTGCGCGGCCTTCGCCTTACGCCTTAAGGGTGACAAGATAGATGCGATTAGCATTGCATATGGCGGCATGGCCGCAATCCCGAAACGCGCGGCACAAGCTGAAAGCCTGTTACAGGGTAAGACCTGGGACGAGGACAGGGTTGCCGATGCGATGGAGGCCTTAAAGCAGGATTTCTCGCCTATGTCGGATATGCGCGCCAGCGCTGATTATCGGCAACAGGCGGCGTCAAATTTATTGTATCGTTTTTATCTGGAAACCCGATCCCAGGGTGCTTTGCAGTCCGATGCTGTCAATGTATTCGCGGTAGAAGCCTGATGGAAATGCAAACTAAAGCGAATGAAGTGGTAGTACCGGGTAAATCGACCCCGCATGAATCTGCAGGCCTGCATGTTAGCGGTGAGGCAACGTATGTTGACGATATTCCCGAAATGGCGGGCACGCGTTACATCGCGCTTGGTCTGAGTCAACGCGCGCATGCGAAAATTGCCTCGATCGATCTGGATGCGGTGAAAGCCTCGGCCGGTGTCGTTGCGGTGTTCACCGCGCGGGATATTCCTGGCCGTAACGATTGCGGGCCGATCATCCAGGATGATCCGATACTGGCCGATGGACTGGTGCAGTACTATGGCCAACCCATGTTCGCAGTAGTCGCGACTTCTTATGTCGCGGCACGCAAAGCCGTGCACAAAGGCCTGGTTGAGTATGAAGATTTACCTGCAATTCTGGATGTGTGCGAGGCGAAGCGTCAACAGTCGTGGGTATTGCCGCCGGCGCGTTTGTTACGCGGTGATCCGGAGCAGGCGATGTCGCAGGCAGCGCATACAAGCAGTGGTGAAATTTCAGTCGGCGGACAGGAGCAGTTTTATCTCGAGGGTCAGATTTCCTACGCCGCACCCAAAGAAGACGGTTGTATTCATCTCTGGTGTTCAACCCAACATCCAACCGAGATGCAGCATGTTGTCGCCCACGCACTGAATCTCGATGCCAACCAGGTGGTCGTCGAAATGCGCCGCATGGGTGGTGGTTTCGGCGGCAAGGAATCACAATCGGCGATATTTGCCTGTATCGCTTCGATCGCGGCAAAGCGCTTGAATTGCCCGGTTAAGCTTCGGCTTGACCGGGACGACGACATGATGATTACCGGCAAGCGCCACGGATTTCACTATGAGTACGAAGTCGGTTACGACGACGATGGCTTAATCCAGGCGATTCGTATTGAAATGGCCGCGCAGTCGGGTTTCTCTGCCGACCTCACCGGACCCGTGGTAACCCGCGCCGTTTGTCATCTGGACAATGCCTACTATTTGAACGATGTCGAAATCAACGCCTTTAGTGCGAAAACCAATACCCAGTCGAATACCGCCTTCCGCGGCTTTGGTGGGCCGCAGGGCGCGATCGCGATCGAATATATTATCGATAATATCGCGCGCAAACTCGGCAAAGATTCACTCGAAGTGCGGAAACTCAATTTTTACGGCAAGGACAGTCGTAATGTCACGCCGTACGGGCAGGAACTCAATGACAATGTCATTCACGAGCTGGTAGCTCAACTGGAGGCGAGCAGTGACTACGCCTCGCGCCGAGCGGCCGTTGAGAAATTCAACGCGGACAGCCCGGTCTTGCGCAAGGGCATA
>QNFD01000274.1 GCA_003645435.1 Gammaproteobacteria bacterium
CTCTGCTTCCAGTCCCGCTTTGGCAAACAGGTCTGGTTAAAACCCTATACCAGGGAAACCTTGAGTGAACTCATCGCGAATGGAATCAAATCGGTCGATATCATCTGCCCCGGCTTTTCAGCCGATTGCCTGGAAACGCTGGATGAAATTCAAATCGAGTATCGCGACTTCTTTATGCAAGCGGGTGGGGAACAGTTTCGCTATATTTCGGCGCTAAATGAACATCCCGATCATATTAATATGATGTATGCGCTACTATCACCATATTTATCTATCGCCGATCAATAGTCGGACCCAGGTTACGCTCGGGTTGAATCAATATTGACCTGCGATGTCTACAACAACCACCGGCATTCTCGCCTTACACAACAGATAAAGAGTTCTAAATTATGTTTAAATCATTTTTCCCGAATCCGCGGCTATTCTTCACCTCTGTCGTCGTTTATTCAGCCATTTGCAGTTTTATCTGGTATGGATTCAACGAGCAGATCGGCCAGTTTTTAGGCTTTGATCTTAGTAATTCAGAACCAGTTATCGGTTTGGGGCATTTTGTTACTGACTCATTTTTACTGTTTTATTGTTATTACCTGGTTTGTGCCGGGGTGTTTGCCACCTACTGGTTCCTGGTGGCAAAACATAAATGGCAATGGTGGTCGATTATAGGCTCAGCATTTATTTTATTTTCGACCTATTTTGGAGTGCAGGTGTCAGTTGCCATCAACAACTGGCGTCGACCATTTTTTGATCTGGTTCAGAATGCCCTGGGTGCTTCAGCATCAAAAGACCCGAATGCTACCGATAAAGTCGTATCGGAAGAAGCTGTCTCGTCGTTTACAACTGAACTACTGGATCTGATAGTTATTTTTGCGGAAATCGCTTTTATCGCCATCTTTGTTTACGTGATGACCCGATTTTTCGTCAGCCATTTTGTTTTTCGTTGGAGAACCGCGATGAACGAATATTACACCGAACAGTGGGAAGAAGTCCGACATATCGAAGGCGCCTCGCAACGCATACAGGAGGATACGATGCGATTTGCTGAGATCATGGAAAACCTAGGGGTTTCGATTGTTGATGCAGTGATGACTCTACTCGCTTTTTTACCTGTGCTCTGGGCACTTTCAGAGTATGTTACCGAACTCCCCCTGATCGGGGAAATTGCTCACCCACTATTTGTTGCTGCACTGGTCTGGTCAACATTTGGTACTGCGTTGTTACTCATTGTGGGGATTAAATTGCCGGGATTGTTTTTCAGGAACCAGCGGGTTGAGGCTGCATTTCGGAAAGAACTGGTATACGGCGAGGATGATGCTTCCCGTGCTCAACCTGTTACTCTAAAGCAACTGTTCGCTAACGTCAGGAAGAATTACTTCCGGATATACTTTCACTACATGTATTTCAATGTAGCGCGCATGCTGTATTTGCAGGCCGATAATATATTTGTTTATATCCTTTTAATACCAACAATTGCCGCAGGGGCAATTACCTTTGGCATACTGCAACAAATACTAACCGCGTTTAGCCAGGTTAGCAGCTCATTTCAAATTCTGGTTCACTCGTGGGGAACAATAATTGAGTTGCTATCGGTTCACAAGCGACTAGCCTCCTTTGAGGCTGCAATCCGTGGCGAACCATTGCCTGAGATTGACCAATTTGCGGTTTAATGAAGTAAAGCCAAAATCTGCTGCCTTAGTAGTCATATGTGCCTGATTCTATTTGCCCTGCAACAACACCTGGACTATCCACTAGTCGTAATAGCCAATCGCGATGAGTATTACGCGCGTCCGACGCGTTCCGCACACTGGTGGCAAGATTCTGAGGGAATATTTGGGGGCCGCGACCTGCAAGCGCAGGGCACCTGGATGGGTGTCAATAAGAACGGACGTTTTGCGGCGGTGACCAATGTACGCGAACCAGGCATGTTGGCTCCGGCCAGATTATCGAGAGGGTTGCTACCGCGTGAATTTCTTGCCGGTAACGAAGCAGCCGAAACTTTTATTGACCGTATCAGGCCCGAAGCCGACGATTACGCGGGCTTTAACCTGCTCATTGGCGACAGTGCGGGATTGTTTTTTTACTCAAACCGGCAAGCCGGGGTAATTCAAATTCCCGCGGGTATTCATGGTATCAGCAATGGCCTGTTTGACGAGTCATGGCCGAAACTGAACTCGGGCAAGCAGGACCTTGCCAGGGTGCTTGCAGACGACCCCGACACCAATGACCTGATGCGAATTCTCACCGATAATAGCATCGCCGAAGACGAGCATTTGCCCGATACCGGAGTCAGTCTCGACATTGAACGAATGTTGTCCAGTCGATTTATTCGATCCGCCGACTATGGCACGCGCGCCTGCAGCGTGGTTAAATATGATAAGCAGAATAATATTAGTTTTGTCGAGCAGAATTACACTGACGCCGGAACCATCGGCGCATTGATCACCGAGCAATTCGAGATAGCAAATTAATTCGCTGCCGGCACTTCTGGTCAAGTCACGAATCGATGGCGCTTTCGAAATTAAAAACCTGGTAGCTATTTTGTCGCAAGGTTTCGATCAACTCCGCTTCCGAAATATCACGTAACTCAGCCATCGTTTTTAAATGCTCGACGATATAGGCCGGCTCGTTCAATTCACCGCGATGATGCGTACCGGGTTGATCGGGGGCATCCGATTCGATCAGGAGTCCGTGCACGGGCACACTGGCCACCACCGCGCGTAGTTTTTTAGCGCGCTCAAACCCGACTGTCGCGGCGATGCCGAGCTTGAAGCCGAGGTCTATCAATTGCTGTGCCTGCTGCAGGCTTCCGGAAAAACTGTGTATTACGCCGCCTGGCAGCGTAATCTTGCGGAGTAAGCTTATAACTTCGTCCATCGCTTTACGGACGTGGATAATCACCGGTAAACGGTGATTAATGGCCAGTTGCAGTTGTTCATTAAACAATTGAAACTGCCATATCTGGTCGATCCTGGAATCATAAAAGTCGATACCGCATTCACCAACGGCGACTGGTTTATGCCGATCCAGCCACTCATCGAGCTCGCCTATATGCGCGATTTGATGTTGTTGGATAAACATTGGGTGTAACCCGTAGGCTGGATATATGCCTTCATAGGTCTCGGCAACCTGCCTGACCTTTTCCCAGCGGTTAGCCGTAGTAGCGGGAACGACTATCTTGTTTATTTGCAATGCCCTGGCGCGTGCCACCACCTGGTCCCGATCCGCGTCAAAGCGATCATCGTCCAGATGGCAGTGACTATCAATCAATTCCATCGGGTTAACCCTGCTCCCGCCGATTCATCAAATCACGCATGATCGGAGTAAAAATAATTTCCATCGCCATTCCCATTTTACCGCCGGGAACAACAATCGTATTTCGCCGCGACATGAACGAACCATGGATCAGGGATAAAAGATTAGAGAAATCGACATGCCTGATATCTGGATTCTTGAAGCGGATTACGACAAAACTTTCATCCAGTGTCGGGATATCACGCGCAATAAACGGGTTCGAGGTATCCACTGTCGCCACGCGTTGAAAGTTAATGTCAGTTTGCGAAAACTGCGGGGTTATATATTTTACATAGTCAGGCATGCGTCGCAGGATGTTGTCGACGATCTCTTCAGCATCATAACCGCGGTCATTGCTATCGCGATGAATTTTTTGAATCCACTCGAGATTGACAACTGGTACAACTCCAACTTTAAGATCAACGTATTTGTTTAGATCGACTTCATCGGTTTTCACGAGTCCGTGAAGACCCTCGTAAAACAACAGGTCGGTATCGGTTTCGACCTCCTCCCACGGGGTAAATTCACCGGGTTTGAGGTTGAGTCCAAGTCGCTCATTATGCTCGGCTGCCTCGGCATAATTGTGAAGATAGAAGCGTTTTTCACCTGTTCCATTTTCAGCATAGGTCTTAAACAGCCGGCCCAGGCGTTCCAGCAAGTTGGCTTCCGGTCCGAAATGGCTGAAGTTCTGTCCCGAACGATTTGCCTCGTCTACCTTGTCCTTCATAGCCTCTCTATGGTAGCGGTGAAAGCTGTCGCCCTCGATCACTACCGATTTAATTTTCTGACGTGAAAAGATAGATACCAGTGCTTTTTTCACCGTCGAAGTACCAGCGCCGGAAGAACCGGTAATAACCATGACAGGGTGTTTTCGCGACATGTGGCATCTCCAGATTAGCTGAGAACCTCTGGTAAAGATCGAGGGGCCGGGTTTGTGACCGGTCTAATTTTATCGTTTTTTGGACTCAATCGCGAATAGCATACCTTTACTCATTTCCGACTATAGAACCCCAAAAGAGATATTCCCCAATTCTATTTTCATGTCATCATAATCATAACGATAAATTTTTAC
>QNFD01000275.1 GCA_003645435.1 Gammaproteobacteria bacterium
GGGCGTTGCCTGTTCCCACGTTCGTCTTGGTCTTGACGAACTCCAGCGAGTCGGCCATCGAGAACGTCCACAGCGCCGCGCCTGTCGTGCGTCCGTCGATGTCGAACTGGCGGTCGTTGTCGCCCGCCTTCCAGACTTCAATCCAGCCGGTCGCGGGGTCGTTGTTCTTCCCGATTGCATCGGTCGCGTCTGTCGTCTTGAGTCGCACACTCAGCTTGCGGTGCGCCTCTCTGTAGCCGCCTGCCTTGTTCAACGTGGCGAACTGGCCCGACAGGTCTTGGATACCGATCTCCAGATCGTCAACGGGTCCACCCGTCGAATAGCGGCGGGGCGTGCCTTGCGACAGTTCGCCGCCTGCCGTGAACGTGTGGCGCAGTCCGTTGTCGAGCGGAAGCGGCTCCTGGTCGATGGTCCCGTCCCGAAACTCAACCGTCACGTTATCGGCCAGCGCGCCCGCCTTGTAGTGCGCGGTGACTTCCACCGATGAATCCACGTCCTCGGTGAAGGTCACTATGGTGGTGCCGTCCGTGGCCTTCTCAACGTCCACCAACGGCTTGACGCGATACGAGACTTCGTAGGCCGCATTGAATGTGGCAGGCCCGCCGTCGATCCAGACGTAATCAATCGACTTGCCCGAACCGTCGTTCGTGTTGCCGATGTGTATAGCCTTGGCGGGTACGCCCGATTCCTTGTTCAACGTCTGCGACGTATTGAAGAACGGCGCGGACGCGGGCCAAGTGTCAGGCGGGAATGCGTACTCGGTGTCAGTCTCTAGGATCTTGGCGGTGATCGACTCCTGCGGAACGATGCCGGGAGTGGGCAGGTAGAAGCCCCAACGGATCTTCTGCTTGAACTGGTAGAGCGTGTCTACCTGCGCGGTCGTGATCGGGGCGTATACGCTCGTGCCGTCGAACTTGAAGAACGCGCGGGCCTTGGCAGTCTTGCCCGCGATGACTGTTTCGGTGGGCGCGTTGATCGACTCGGCGGCGGGCTTGTAGATCCCCTTCACCGTGCCATCGAAGAATATGACCACCGACTCGGGCACCACGAATTGCTTGGGGAATGAGTACTTGCGCGCGGTGATTCGAGTCAGTGCGCGCTCCACCTTCTGGGAGTCCGCGTCTACCGTGTCAGTCGTCAGCGCGCCATTGATCCACAGCAGTTGTTCGCCACCGTCTACCGGGCCAGCGCCCAGAGACAGAATCGTGACGCGCTCGGGTTCCTTGTCGGGCAACCGCTTGTTGATGCTGGACGGCTTGACGTAGTCGGCCACGACGCCGGGGAAGTCGGCGGGGTTGCCGTACCGGATCGCCATGCGCTGATTAGGGTCGGTGTTGTTCGTGTCGGGCTCGAACCCGCGCCCCTTGGTACCGCCGCCCGGTTGCGGCCCGCCCTTGCCGACTTGGCGCAGAATGAGCGCGGACGCGCCCGAGATGGCGGCAGAGATTAGCGCGCCAATGAGTAGGCCGGTGAGCGTGATCGGCTCGCCCAACAGGTCGAAGATTAGCGCGATCATCGCCTATGCCCCACGGTCAGCAGGGGAGACGACGGGCCAATGCGTAGCGCCTCACCCTTGGGGTATCGCTTCGAGCAGTCTCCGTAGGTATGCGCGCACGACTCAAGCGCGCTCGTTGACGTACAGGCCCCCTGCTTGTACTTCCACCAGCATGTCGGGGACGCCAGCGGGCGCGTGGGGACCGTGATCGACAGCGCGTCAATCGGGGCGCCCAGCTTGAACACGACACCACGCGGGGCGAGTTGCCAGCCGCTAATCGTCCAGTCCGTCTCAGATATGACCGCGTCCGCATCCGACAACAGCGACTCGGACACCACTCGCATCTGTACCTCGGTGCCGTTGATGTCACCCGCAGCCAGCAGGGTTGACCACTCAAGGTTCGTCCCGTCGTCGCGCTCGATGTTCTGCATTTCGAGCGTCATCGCAGGCGGGCGCCCTTCGATGTCCTGCACCACTTCGCTATGCGCGAAGCCGTCAGCGGTGTACGTCACGCCGCCGAACGTCACGTCTCGCCACCACCATGCACGGCGTATCGGCGTGGGCGTGTTGATCGTGAGAAGCGTAATCAGGTCGGGCGCGTACTCGGCTTCCAGTACGGCAATGAACGCGGCGGACAGGCTACGCAAGGTGGCCCCCCGCGCGCACTTCGCGCAATGAAAGCGGGATAGTCTGCGCGCCGGGGTCAGCCAGGGACAGCCCGCGATTCAAAAAGCCCGCGACGAACGAACCGCCCGCGCGCACCTGATAGTAGAACTCGTAATCGAAGGTCACGGCCCCCGTATCGAAGGTGGCCGTCGCGGTGATTGTGGGGGCCGTGTTGTTCCCGCTTACCGTGTAGTCGGTGGCCAACGTCTGCTCGACGCCTGCGACCTTGACCACCAGCGTGGACAGGTCGAGAAACTTGGCGGCGGTCGCGAACGTCTCGCCCACCGGAGTAGCCGACGACGTGCCGCCCGCTTCGCCTTCAACCTTGAACTCTGCGGGCGTATGCGACTTGAACAGGAACGAGTCCGCGCCGTTGTCGATGGTCGTCTTCCAGAACGTCAGGAAGTCGGCGTAAGACTCGCCCGACGTGACGCCGTCGAGTAGTACGGTCAGGCGCGACACGATGTAGCGTCCGGGGCCGAACGAGCGCACGCGGTCAATTGACGCGCTGGCCTCGTTACGATCATGGCGCGCAACGATGCCGCCGGCAAACTCGCCGTATCGGCACTTCCAAGTAAAGACGGCGGTTCCCATTATTCGAACAGGCTCCGGTTATCGATCGACCCAATGAGCCGTTGCGTATCGGATGACGACGTGATGCCTTGGTTGATGGTGGACTGCGGCAGAACTAGCTGTGACTGCGTGCTGAAATTGGGCGTTAGGTCGTTTACGAAGTTCTCGGCGTCGATCGAGTCCTGCGCCGCGCCGCCGAACAGGCCAGCAGCCGCCGACTGAATCACGCCGATCAGCGGCTTCGACGCGAACTCGTTGATTGCGATTCGCGCCATCTGGCTAATCAGGATCTTCACCGCGTCGGTGGCCTTGGCGGTTGACGTGGCGATAGATTCAAAGGCGCTCACGCCCGCTTCGCCTGCGCGCGTGAACGCCTTCTCTGCGCGACGCGCGGCAGTCGCGCCTAGGTCGTCACCTCCGCCCACCTTGGCGAGCGGTCCCGAGATGCCCGCGCCAGTCGTGTCCTTTAGGTTCTTCTTCTGCTTGGCTGCAAGGTCCAGCAGGATCTTCGCGTGCTTCTTGGCCTCTGCGTTGATCTCCGCGATCTTCTTCTTGACGCTCGCAGACCATGTAACGCTCTGGCCTGCCTCGAACTTGGCAAGCTCGGCGCGGAGGCTAGTGAGTGTCGCGGCGTACTCGCGGGATATTTCCTCGATCCCCGCCATGCGCGCACGGTTCAAGTTGCCAGAGTTCGGCTCCATTAGTTCGCGGAACTTTGAAACCGCGCGTGACAACTCGTTCATTGACGCGGCCAGCGATGTCCACGCGATATTGAGCCGGAGCGCCATGCGCTCGCCCGCGTCGGCAAGCTCGGCAAACCATAGCGCGGCTTTCTGGATTGAAGATACGATCTTCACGCCCAGCGTCGTCTCGCCATCGCGCGCCATGTCCAGCAGCATCTTCGACGTGGCCGTGATGAACGGCGCAAGCTCGACGGTCAGGCGGTCAAAGGTCAGCGATGCGACACGGCGCAAGTCGTCGATGGCGTCGTTCGCCACCTCGACCTTCCGCGCGTCGAGCCGCGTCATCTCAAGCCCGAACTCTTTCAGGAACCGGGTCGAATCCTCGAATGCCTTCGAGCCGCCGTCGAAGATGTTCACGAGCCCAACGCCCGCACGCCCAAACAGGTCAGCCGATGCCGCGGCCTTCTCCTGCTGCGTGTTCATCCCGCCGATCTTGTCCGCGATAATCTCGAACTGATTGTCTAGGCTCAGGTCGAGGAAGTCCGCACCAGCTAGGCCGAACTTCTTGAGTACCTCGGTGCCTTCGCCTACGCCGTCGCGGGCTTCGCCAACACGGCGGGCCAGCAGTTCGAGCCCCTTGTTTAGGCTGGCCTGCTCGGTCCCAGCCAGTGACGCGGTGCGCGCGTAGGCTTGCAGCTTGGCTATCGAGATGCCGAGGCGGTCAGACAGTTTCGCTTGCGCATCAATGGCCGACAGGGACCGCTTGACCATGAAGCCCAAAGCGCCGATACCAACGACGCCCAGCAGGGCAGCTTTGAACCCGAGTAGCTTGCGGGCCACGCCACGAAGCGAGCGCCCGAACTTCTTGAGGCGCCGCTGCGCCTTCTTCATCCCCTTATTGAACTTCGTAGTCCGGGCCGTGATGGAAACGGAGAGAGTA
>QNFD01000276.1 GCA_003645435.1 Gammaproteobacteria bacterium
AGGAATCGCTTTTACCAGGTACCCCATTGCAATGGCATGGGATTCAACTGGCCGCAAAGCCATGCAAAGATGCGTGAAGCCAAGGCCGAGGGGGGTTGGGCGGTAATTTGCACCGAAGAGTGCATGATCCATCCGACTTCCGACTATACGCCCGAGCCGCAGGCGCGCCTGTGGGACGAGTACGATGTCAGGTGCCTGGGCCTGATGGTCGAGGCCGTACATCGCCACGATGCACTCGCCGGCGTCCAACTCGCGCATAACGGTGTCGGCGCTCAGAACCTCTATACCCGGCTGCCACCGATTGGGCCTTCGGACCAGGCATCGGTCGAAAATCTACCCGGACAGACACGCGGCATGAATAAAGCCGATATTCGCGAATTCCGTCGTTGGCACCGAAATGCCGCGTTACGCGCGAAGCAAGCCGATGCTGACATCGTCTACGTATACGCGGGCCATGACTCAACCCTGTTGATGCATTTCCTTTCTGCCCGACGCAATCAACGCAACGATGAGTATGGCGGCAGTCTCGAAAACCGAGTACGCCTGTTGCGTGAAACTCTTGAAGAAACTAAAGATGCGGTTGGTGATCGATGCGCCGTCGCGATTCGAATCGCTGTCGATGAATTGCTGGGCCCGGAAGGGATCACCTCGCAGGATGAAGGCCGGGAGATAATCGAAATGCTTGCCGAACTACCCGACCTGTGGGACGTCAATGTCAGCGATTGGGAAAATGACTCAATCACCTCCCGATTTGCCGATGAGGGGTATCAGGAACAATATATCTCGTTCGTAAAAAGCAAAACTACTAAACCCGTGGTCGGCGTAGGCCGGTTCACATCACCCGATACCATGGTCAGTCAGATCAATCGAGGCATTCTCGATATGATCGGCGCGGCGCGGCCGTCCATTGCCGATCCATTCCTGCCGAGGAAAATTGAAGAAGGCCGGATCGATGAAATTCGTGAATGCATTGGATGTAATATCTGTGTTTCCGGACAATTAACCTTCACGCCCATGCGTTGTACGCAAAATCCAAGCGTTGGTGAGGAATGGCGCAGGAACTGGCACCCTGAATTTATTCCGTCAAGCAGTTCTAATGACAATATACTGGTTGTGGGAGCCGGGCCCGCAGGCCTTGAAGCAGCCCGGGCACTCGGTCAACGCGGGTATTCGGTGACCCTGGCGGAGGCGCGGACGCAACCCGGAGGTCGCGTCTCGCTGGAATGTCGTCTGCCTGGACTGGCCGCCTGGGGACGAGTACGCGACTGGCGCATGGGACGAATTCAGCAAATGCAAAATGTTGAAATCTATCTTGATAACAAACTCACTGCAGAAGAAGTCCTGTCGCTCGAACATAGTCACGTGATACTCGCAACCGGCGCTCGCTGGCGCAGCGACGGTGTCGGGGTGACTAACTGGCAAGCCATCGCAGGCACGGATCAAAGCCACGTTGTTTCACCGGAGCATGTTTTTGCAGACCATGAACTGATCGGTCCCATCGTCGTATTCGACGATGATAAATTTTATATGGGTGCTCTCATCGCCGAGAAATTGAGGCTCGAGGGGCATGAAGTCACACTGGTGACCACCGCGCCCGAAGTGTCACCGTGGACGCATAATACGCTCGAGCAGCATCGAATTCAGGCACGCGTACTCGAACTCGGCATCACGGTTATTACCTCCCACAATATTTCCAGAATAGGTTCCAGCGAAATCGATATCAATTGTGTTTACTCGGATAAACCAGACGTTATCGCGGCATCATCTGTTGTGATGGTTACATCCCGTCAACCCAACAATGAACTCCACCTGAGTTTGGGCGAAGATACCGAAGCGCTCGCCGATTCGGGAATCACATCTGTAACCGCCATCGGTGATTGCCTCAGCCCGTCGACTATCGCCAGCGCCATATATGAAGGCCACCGTGTTGCCAGAGAAATGGACGCACCACCCGAGAATCCAGACATGCCATTTCGACGTGAGAAAATACTACTCGAAAATTTCGAGGTTCAGGAAAGCATAAAATGACCAAACGAGATCCTCGATACGATGTATTGTTCGAACCGGTAAAAATTGGCCCGGTTACTGCTAAAAACCGATTCTACCAGGTACCCCACTGCACCGGTCTCGGCTGGCTAAGACCACGCATGGTCGCGGCCCTGCGCGGCATGAAGGCTGAAGGCGGCTGGGGAGTGGTCTGTACCGAATACTGCTCGATACATCCTGCCTCCGATGACCTGCCTCACCCTTACGCGTCGTTATGGGACCGGGGAGATATAAAGGCCCACGCCCTCATGACCGAACAGGTACACGCGCACGGGGCCCTTGCCGGTGCCGAGCTCTGGGTCGGAGGTTCGCGTACCGCCAACTTGTTTACCAACGAAGTCGCGATGGATGTGACCAGTCGACCTAACGCCGTCGGTATACCCTACCAGACGCGGGCGATGGACAAGTCTGATATTCGTGAACTGCGGCGCTGGCATAGAGACGCGGCGCTACGCGCCAGGACGGCAGGCTTCGATATCGTCTACATCTACGCCACACACGGCTATTTGCTCTCACATTTCCTCTCGTCTCGGACCAATACGCGTACCGACGAATACGGCGGTTCACTCGAGAACCGGGTACGCCTGGTACGCGAGTTAATCGAAGAAACCAAAGACGCGGTGGGCGACAATTGCGCGGTTGCAGTGCGATTTTCGGCCGACGCGGGCGGTGAAGGCGATGGCGATCCGATAATCGGCGAGCACCGTGAAATGCTCGAAATACTGGCTGAACTGCCGGACCTCTGGGATATCAATATCAATGATTACTCCCGTGAAATGGGCGTATCGCGTTTCATCAAGGAAGCATCACTCGAAGCCTATATGTCCTACGTCAAATCAATTACAAGCAAGCCGGTAGTGTCGGTTGGCCGTTTTACCTCGCCCGATACGATGGTATCGCAGGTCAATCGCGGCATCGTTGATTTTATCGGTGCAGCGAGGCCCTCGATCGCAGACCCATTTCTGCCTAAAAAGATTGAAGAAGGCCGGCTTGACGAGATTCGCGAATGTATTGGCTGCAATAACTGTTACGTCGGTGATAGCAAGGCGACCCCAATTCGCTGCACCCAGAATCCAACCATTGGTGAGGAATGGCGTCGCGGTTGGCACCCCGAAAAAATTGCTGAAAAAGGCTCGGATTCTACCGTCCTGGTGGTAGGCGCGGGACCTGCCGGGCTTGAGGCGACACGGGCTCTTGGCCTTCGCGGATACCACGTGCTGCTAGCCGAGGCTGAACACTCACTCGGCGGCCGGGTCACGCGTGAATCCAGTTTACCGGGTCTTAGCGAGTGGGCACGGGTACGAAACTATCGGGTGCATGCAATCCAGTCGATGCCAAACGTCGAGATTTACCTGGATAACAGGATGGAAGCAGACGATGTACTGGCCATGGAGGCAAACCATATTGTGATTGCTACCGGTGCCAGTTGGCTGGCGGACGGCAGGGGTTTGTTTCATGAAACCGCGCTTACCGGGTTTGGCCCATCGACTCATATTTTCACCCCGGACGACATTATGGCCGGGCACCTGCCCGAAGGTCCAACCCTCATCTACGATGATGATCACTATTACATGGCGAGCGTGATCGCCGAACTTCTTCGAGCCAGGCAAATACCAGTCACCCTGGTGACTCCGAAAACCAGGGTTTCGGCCTGGGGAGAAATGACCTCGGAACAGATGCGCATCCAGCGGCGCCTGCTTGGGGTTGGCGTACAGGTCATCACCGCAAACAGCCTGACCGCCTTCGACGGACGCGAGGCGCAAATTCAATGTATCTATACCGGAAACCAGAGAAGCATTGAGGTTGAGTCGGTGGTGAGTGTGACGATGCGGCAACCCAACGATAGCCTGTTTCTCGAGATTCAGCAGCGAATTGAATCCGGGACCGGCTTTGTGCCTGATTCTCTGTCCCGGATTGGGGACTGCGAGGCGCCATCTATTATTGCGGGCGCCGTATTTGCTGGCCATCGCTATGCTCGCGAGCTAGATACCGAAGTGGATCCAGACAATCGAATTAAATACGACAGGGTGTTTTTCGAAGATGGGTAATTCAGACAACGAAGCTTCAACCGTCTACTTAAAGACCCTGTTGTCATATTATGAAGATGAGATCAGTGGAGAATCGTACCTGTATGCGCTTGCTGAACATTTTGACGAAAAAAATAAGATTAATTTGCTCGCCAGAATAGAACGCCGCGCGGCCGAGTCAATCCAGCCCCTGCTGGAGAAATATGGGCTCGAGCCCAGAGATGAATCGGTTCTCAATCGCGAGGGGCGAAGTTATTTAGAATCGCACGATTCCTATAGCTGG
>QNFD01000277.1 GCA_003645435.1 Gammaproteobacteria bacterium
CACCGCCTGACAGGCGTCGAGTAAATAAAAAATGCCATGTTTACTGGCAACTTCACCAACCTTTTCAGCAGGGTTGACCAGCCCGCTTTGGGTCGGGATGTAATTGAGCGAAATAAGGCGCGTACGCTCATTGATCATCGACTCGAGTGCAGCAACATCGATTTGTCCGAATTGATCGGATGGCACGACGTCAACCTTCAGTCCGCGTCGGCGCGCCTGTTGCAGGTAAGCCAGGTAGTTGGACGCGTATTCACTCGAGTGCGTGAGAATCTGGTCACCCGCTTCGAGCGGCAAAGAGTAAAACGCCATATCCCAGGCGCGAGTCGCATTCTCGATATAGGCGATCTCATCACGATCGCAGCAAAGCATTTCTGCCATCGCATCGTAGAAATCTTCGAGGGTTTCGGACGCTGCCGCTTCAGCCTCGTAAGCGCCGATGCGTTGCTCCAGATCAAGATGCGCGATAACCGCATCATAGACGGGTTGCGGTGTCAGCGAAGCACCGGCATTGTTAAAGTGAAGCAGGTTTTCACAGTTCGGTGTATCGGCCCGCACCGCGGCTAAATCAATGCTCATTATTCAAATCCAGTGTTTATTAAACCAGGCAGAGTATATCTGGATCAGATAGCATTTGGTAAGAACCGAAAACCCCGGGTGATATACTCGCACCCTCCAGCAACCATTTATACCTCTTAAACCCCGGGCTGTGTTTTAAGCTGGGCCTGAGATATGATTCAGGTAGAACTTAATTCACCCCCGCAATACACGAGATTTTAAGATGGATAGCTCGGTTCAGCCTTTGACCCTGGAAGACTTTCGATTCACGCCACCGGCTTTAAGCGATGGTGAACTGGCCAATATCGCCAAACAGTATTTTGACCTTGAAGGAAATCACAAAACCCTGGCTGGCGAGAGGGACCAGAATACCCGTATCACTACTGCCGATGGACAGCAGTTTGTACTCAAAATTGCGAGTGCAGACGAAGACCCGAATAGTATCGACTTTCAGTTAAAAGCATTACGCCATCTTGAAGAGATTGATGCTTCTCTACCCGTACCACGAGTCAGGCTTAGCAAAGATGGAAAGACCTCAGTCACGCTAAAGGCTGCTGATGGCAAAAACCATATAGTACGTGTACTGACTTACCTGCCGGGGAAAACATACGCGCAAATCGCCCCGCTAAGCCTGGGTGGCCTACGCAAGGTTGGTATGCTGGTGGCAAGAGTAAGCAAGGGCCTGCAGGGATTTTTCCACCCCGCCGCCGATCATTTCATGCCCTGGGATATCAAATCTGGAACCCTCCAAAATGAGTCATTGCATGATCCAGCCAAAGCTTATTTTGCAACCCATATCAAGCCCGTGCTCGATCGCTGGCAGGATCTGAAAGGACGAACGCTAAAAAGCCTGCCTGCCCAGGTCATCCATTATGATGGCCATAATGAAAACCTGCTCTGGTCGATGGATGGTAGTGACGAACTCGCCGGCCTGATCGATTTTGGTGATTTGATTTACGCGCCGGTTGTGATGGATCTCGCGGTTACCTTCTCCAGTTTCTTAAGCGAGGATATCCAGCTGCAGCAGGATGACTGGATCGACATCGCGGTTGCCATCTTGCAGGGATATAACAGTGAGCGGTCATTACAGGGAGACGAGCTCGAAGTCCTGTTAGACATGACCCTGGCGCGGCTGGTGTTAAGCGTTATGTTGTTCGATTTCCGGGTCGAACATAGCGAAGACAAAGCCTTTATAAAAATTGCCGATGAATTTCGGGTTTCCCACCTGAAGGCTGCCGAGACACTGCTGGCTGCCGATCGTGACCTGGTGCTTAACCGATTCAGATCGGCCTGCGGCTACCCTCCCAGCTATAACGACAATCAGTACGACGAACTGCTGCAGCGTCGCAAAAACGTATTGAGTTCCAGCTATAGTCATTTTTATGATGCACCCCTGCATATTATCCGTGGACAGGGCGTGTGGTTATGGGATGCCGCCGGGCGTAAGTACCTGGATAGTTATAACAATGTGCCCTCGGTAGGCCATTGTCATCCCTATGTAGTGAATGCCCTCACCCGTCAAATCAGGACCCTGAACACGCATACGCGTTATTTACACGAAACCGTTATCGAGTTGAGCGAGCGCCTGGTAGCAACCATGCCCGCCGGCCTGGACAGGGTCATCCTTGTCTGTACCGGCACCGAAGCAAATGATCTTGCCGCGCAGATGGCGAGGGATTTTACCGGTAACAACGGCCTGATTGTTACCAAGGCTTCCTATCACGGTAATTCTGACCTGGTGGCGCAGCTTTCAAGGGTCGAACAGACGGGTCAACCAGTGCCCGATTATATCGGTGTTTTCGAGCCCCCTAACACCTACCGCGGGCCATTTACCGGTAATGACACCGCGCAGCAATATGCCGACCTGCTAGATACGGAGATAGCAAAGCTTGAGCAAAACGGTCAGGGCGTAGCAGCCTGTATGATCGATAGTTCCTTTGATTCCAACGGCATTTTGATTCCGCCGCCGGGTTACGCGAAAAAAGTCGATGATAAGATTCATGTCGCTGGCGGCCTGATGATTTACGATGAAGTGCAGTCCGGGTTTTGTCGTATGGGCGATAATTTCTGGGGTTTTATGGATTGCGATGCCAGCCCCGATATAGTCACCATGGGTAAGCCGATGGGCGCCGGGCATCCGGTTGCGGCCGTCGTCACCAGCACTGAAATAGCCGATCACTTCGCCAAACGTTACAGTTACTTCAACACCTTCGGCGGCAATCCGGTTGCGGCCAGTGCAGCCCTCGCGGTAATGGATGTCATCCGCGACGAGAAACTACTCGATAACGTGCACGAGGTCGGCAAGTTTCTGGCGGAGGGATTACGCGATATCGAATCGCGTTACGAATTTGTCGGCAATTTGCAGGGTAAGGGATTATTCTGGGGGCTGGATATTGTTAAAGACCCGGTATCGAAGGAACCCGATAAATCACTGGCATTGCGGGCCTCGATTAAAATGCGTGACCAGGGTGTCCTGCTTGGATCTACCGGACGTTATGGTAATGTGTTAAAAATACGCCCGCCGCTGATTTTTAGTCATGAAAATGCGGTGCAATTGTTATCTACACTAGACACGGTTTTCTCAGGCTTTTGACTCTATCAATGAAAATTGGTTAAATTTACCTGGTTATATTTACGATAAACGGCATCAAATCTGATATGCATACTGATCAACAGGACATCGACAAACACCCGGTCGCCAAACAGGATTCGATAACCGGACAGGTGCCGATTATTGATATCGGTGACCTGGTCACTGATTCATCCAGTCTCGCGGCGAAAGAGTCTATCGAGAAAATCGCGGCGGCTTGCCGGGACTGGGGGTTTTTTCAGGTGATCAATCACAGCATTCCTCCAGAGTTGATCGAAACCGTGCTGCAACAAACGCGCCGAATATTCGCCCTGCCGCTCGAACAAAAGTTGTCGGTAGTAAGAACCAAAGATAATCCCTGGGGCTTCTACAACAACGAGTTAACTAAAAATCAACGCGATAAAAAGGAGGTTTTCGACTTCACTCATGAAGGCATAGATCCGATCTACGGCAGTTCCAATCGCTGGCTCGTCGATCAAAACAAATTCAAGACCACCATGCTGGAATACTTTGACGCCTGCACGGTCCTGTCATTAACACTGCTCGAAGCGTTCTGTATCGGTCTGGATTTACCCGCAAAATACATGCACGATGATTTTGCCAACAATCATACCGGCTTCATGCGCCTGAACTATTACCCGGTCAAAGACCCGCTCACTGGTTCAAGCACCGAACACCAGCCAGTCGCCGACCTGGGTATACACCACCACACGGATGCCGGCGCGCTCACCGTATTACTCCAGGACGAGGTTAGCGGTTTGCAGGTTTACCGGGATGGATACTGGCACGATATACCGCCGGTCCCGGGGGCCATCGTGATCAACATCGGCGACATGATGCAGGTCTGGTCCAATGATACTTACCAGGCAGCTATCCATCGTGTACTCGCGATGGATTCTATCGCCCGCTACAGTTTGCCGTTTTTCTTCAATCCATCGGCGAGCAGTCGCGTAAGCCCGCTACCGACGGTGGTCAACGAGCGACAGCCGAGCCATTACAATACGATCGAGTGGTCCAGCTATCGCGGTCTGCGTACCGACGGTGACTTCGCCGACTATGGTACTGAAGTGCAGATTTCGCAGTTTAGGAAGTGATATTACTTCCCCCTCACCCCTGCCCTCTCCCGCGAGGGGCGAGGGAGTATATGTAGCTCCTTCTCCCCTCGGGGCGGTGCGACGCCTCGCAGAAGGTTGGGATGAGGG
>QNFD01000278.1 GCA_003645435.1 Gammaproteobacteria bacterium
CCAACAATCTGTGACCTTACTCTACCCGTGTTTTGAACGCCATCGTCCATGCGCCCGTCAAGAATAGCGGCTATTGAGCCCTCGATACCACCGAAAACGGTAATCTGACCGACCATGTCAAGAGAACCATCCTGCATGCCAATCTGGCCACCGAAGGCGTTGGTTGGACGAGTATCTGCAAGAGCACCGCCGGCGATCAGACCTGCTGCCCTTAAGTGGGCAAAAAACTTGGTTGATTCCTGGGTAGCTGTAGCCGCCCATAAACCGCTGCCGGCGGGGGTCGCATCCCAAGCCCCATCAATAACACCATCACCGTCACCACTTGCTAAGGGAAGACTTGCGTCTACATACACCGTAAAGCGAGTTCCAGCGTTGTTATCGTCGCCAGGTAGCTGCAAATAGCGATCCTGGTAAGAATAGAGCGCGGCCAGTATTCCGGCGTTATCACTTTCTACGCGTTTCAGTTTCGCGTTGGTAATCATTTCCTGTCCTTTCAGCACGCCGCCGATTAGCAGTCCTACGATTACCAGTACGATTGCGATTTCAACCAGGGTGAAACCCGCCTGTCTCTTGTTTAACATATCTATACTCCAAAATTTGCGGTTAATTGGTTTAGGATTATTTCCTTAAGGATTAACAAAGCATATACCGTGCCATAAAATTCAACTAATTGATTTATATATAGTTTTAATTTATAGCTATCGTTGTATTTACGATATTGTCACTATTCGGACAGCTTTTGTTGGAAATACAACAGTTTTTCCTGCAGAAACAGCTTTTCATCCGGATCACTGACAGCATCACTTTTGAGCAAACCGCCAATGATCGCTATCGCGGTTTCGTACTCGTTCAGATCACCCAGCAGGATTAAATGTATATCCCTGGCCCAGGCCGGCATTTTTATCGATGCCGGCTGGTTAGACAGTTTTTGCGCCATTTGCAGCGCCAGCGCGAGGTCGCCGAGTCGATGCTTGGCAATCACGGTTGCCTCAGCCAGGTGACGCCAGTGCAGTTGTGGATTGGCCATAAAGATTCTATCGATATAGTCGAGTATGATTCTCAAACGTGCCTTGTCCATGGTCTGACTATAGACTCGAGAGGCCAGCATTATCGGGTACTCGGAAGCCGGGTTGAGCGCCTGGATTTGATCCAGCCAGCGCACCAGCAATTCATAATCGATCTGGCTATAACGTATATGCCTGCCGGCCTGGTTATCGTGCAGTTGCAGCCGAATCGCAAGCAGGTAACTGAACAGTTGCTCCGAACCCATTGCCAACCCGCGATAAATCGACGCATCAAACGGTATCGACAGGGGCCGATAGCTGATAGATTTTTGCGTAATCGCGGATTGATGGAACGCGATTTGTATCAATAACAAGAGAAAAAACCCAGCAAGCAAAAGCCAGGGAACCTGTAATAGTGGCCGAGCGCAGCGTTTCATAGGTGATCCACAGCCGGTTACCTAGATGTTAAATTCCTTGCGGTAAAAATCGATCAAGGCTACCGCAAGCAAAAACAGGGTATATAGCGTTACCGTGCCCAGTTGCGCCATTAGCATTGCCGCGAAATTCTGCGACCCGAAAAAGACATCATTCTGAGCGAACGCTTCGAGTCGGGGAATTAAGTTCAATATTCCATTGAAAACCATATCGGCGAATCGATTCGTTGCCGCCCCGTCTGACAGTTTAACCGACTCGACCAGCATCTGGCTGATCAATCCGGATAACTTGGCGAGCAGGTATACCGCGAGACTAAAAAATACAGCCTGGGGTATTTTCTCCAGCGCCAGGATTGCGACCAGGCCGAGCATGCCCACCAGTAATACCTCGAGCCATAATGCCAGGGTCCAGTAAATAGCGATATCAAAACCGGCGGTCAAGCTAATAACCGGCAACACGGGCAACACCAGTATTGAGGAAATGCTCGCTATCGCAAGGAATTGCGCGGCAATGTATTGCCAGCGTGAAATGGGCATGGTCAATAGCCGCTCAAACTGCTTGAACTCGAAATCTTGAGCTACACTTGTAGTAACTAACAACAGTGCCAGGAACACGAGGCTGTAACGCAGCATATCGGCCAAAAGCGCCGCCGCAATTTCATCACTGTTAACAATAGCCAGTTCGGTAATAAAGCTACTCAGCAGTCCAGCAACGATTACCAGGATCGAAACCAGCGCGAACAAACGCAGATTAATAACACCCAGCAATAAAAAACGAAACAATGATATAGTTTGCCCCATCATTTGAGTAGCTAGCACCTTGATAAAATTAATAAAAATACTGAAATTTGAACAACAGATTTTGGCAAGCCTACTGTTGGTTTACCATGGCTTAATCTGGGCGGATCTTCAATCCCAGCAGAAATTAGCCCTGTTCCTCGTATTGTATGGGCTATTTTTGCTCTGGCAACCTCTGTGGAACAAGGATTCAAAAATCCGCAAACTTCCTCTAATAACTATAGGCATTTCTTTCGCATTAGTTTCATTTTATTTTCCCAGCGAATCACTGGTTTTCTTCGGCCTGGTTTTGTCGGGGCTGATAGGCAGCCGCCTGTTAAACCGAACATCGCGGCATTCGTTCGACCTCGCCGCGCTAATTATTATTATTCTTGAAATAGTGATCGGGGTGGTGCCGGCTACTTTCGAGCAGGTCGAACTACCCCCACAGTTTGCAACCTATATGCAACCCGTCATTCTGGTGCCAATTTTGTTGCTTTATCTCGCCCCCAACCAGGACCATGGCGACCAGGAACGCAATCGAATCGATTTGATGCATGGCCTGCTGGCCTCGACCCTGGTCTTCATCGTCCTTTTGGGCGGTATTGTTATCAACCTTTTATACGGCGTCGACTATATCGATGGTTTATTGCTGACCGTTTTTATTGTTGCAACCCTGACCATCGGTATCAGCTGGTTCTGGAATCCAGGCGTAGGTTATTCGGGTATACGAGTGTTATTGAATCGATACACGATGACGATCGGCACGCCATTCGAAACCTGGATCAATACGCTGACTTCACTGATAGAGGAACATTACCTGACTCCCGCGGAATACCTGGACGCGGCCTGCGAACACCTGGTTGAAAATGAATGGTTAAATGGGATCCAATGGAAATTCAGAAGCTACCAGATTACCTCGGGCGAGAAAAAGGGCACCAAAATAGAATATGTCCTCAACCCAAAGGCCAGCGTCGAGGTTTATTATAAATCCAACCCGGGGACCGCGCTGGAACATCACACCCTGTTACTCGTTCGCATGGCATACCAGTTTTATCTTTCCAAGCTCAACCAGGAAAAAATTCGAACTACCGAACATTTTGCGACGATACACCATACCGGTGCGCGCTTGACACACGATATGAAAAATATCCTGCAATCGATCCGAACCTCGCTGGATATTCTTAGCCTGAACAAGACCTCGGAAAGGCAACAGGAACTCCTGCAGTTAAATCTCAACCAGATTAGCACCCGCCTGGAAAATACCCTGAACCGGCTTAAAGCGCCCGATATGGACACCCAGATTAAGTTACTCAACTGCGAGCTGTGGATGGATAAACTCGCAGCCGCGCATCAATCGAACCCACGCATCCTGATTCAGCGCGAGATAGAAAATAATATTAACCTGCCAGTGGATTTATTCGATAACGTGGTCGAAAACCTGGTCAACAATGCCCTGCGGAAAGCATCGGCCAGGCAAATCAAGGTGACCCTGCGTTCCAGTGATGGAACGATTTCCTTATCGGTTTGTGACGACGGCATCGCGGTTGAAGAAAGCATCGAGGAAAACCTGTTTAAGCAGCCGGCGTCTTCCGGTAGCGGCATGGGCATAGGTCTTTACCAGGCGGCAATCATGGCGCATACCTTCGGCTTTGAGCTGAAACTCGATCATAATGAATCGGGCCAGGTATGTTTTAAGCTGTTTCAGCACAAAGGCGCGAGGGAAGAGCGTAGTAAGGCTTAACCACCATATTGCATCACATCCATGTGAATGCGCAGGAAATTGCTCCGTGCATTTCCTGCATACATCACGTCCATGTGAATGCGCAAGAAATTGCTCCATGCATTTCTTGCATACATCACGTCCATGTGAATGCGCAAGAAATTGCTCCATGCATTTCTTGCATACATCACGTCCATGTGAATAAATTCAGGGGAGTTGATCGGCTTCGATCATCTTCGAAAACAGGGCACTGGGCGATATCCACTTGACGATATCATCGAAATTGTCGGAAAAGCCGGTGGTTCTTTTTACAAAAGTTGTTTCCCTGGTCCCCAACACGGTGGAATTATTTTTCAAAAAATACTGGCCCACGACGGTAGCACCCATGTTTTCCAATTCATC